>CAXNGG010000226.1:0-3000 GCA_964201885.1 Oligoflexales bacterium | reverse complement strand
CTCTCGCAAAGCCTGAGGAATACGCGCTGAGAACTGGTTACTGGAACGAAATGAGTCAAGTTCAGAACTGAGGTTTTTCAAAATAGAGCAAGTTGCCTTTGGATCTTTCATATTCAATCTCCATCGAAATTAGTGTCGATGGTATTGAGCCTAGTTGAGGACGAACTGGCTGTCTCTATGCGCAGATGCACTGCTTACAGTAAAGGGTGCCCATGGCTCAGTACTCTCATGGCTGCCGCAAGCGAGGCTAAGTCTTTGACGTTGGCAAGCTTAAGTTGTTAACTTCTTATGGTTTCGAGTAGGTTTGATGCTCTACCTTCAAGGGCCGTAAATTTGAAGAGAAGTAGTAACCGACCAAGGTTCATGTGCTGCACGTTTATTAAGGACAAGGACTTTCTATGGTGAGTCCTAAATCCATTTGGAGTTAAGAAACCCGGATTTCCATATCTTCTTCAGGAAATGCCACACAGGCTAGGCAGAGGCCTGATGTCTTCTCTTCAGGTGTTAAGCCAGCATCTGTAATCATGGAGAACTTTCCTGTGACTTTACATTTACAACTCCCACAAACTCCTACCCGACAGGCGAAAGGATGACTAATATTGGCTTTTTCAAGGCCTTCTAGAATCGTTTCTGTCCCGTGATAATCAACTTTTGTGCCGTTCCAAGTTAAACTAAGCTTGCGAGAGGGAAGGGCACTGCGGTCGAAGGTGACTGGAGAGACAAACTTCTCTGTATGTATCCTCTCCAGTGGAATTCCGAGAACGCCTAGAGAAGCAACGATGGCGTCAGTCATAATGGGGGGACCACAAAAGAAAAATCTGTGGTCAGGTAAAAAGGAAATTTTGCTAGTTATATAATCAAGTGTGATAAATCCTCTATCGCCAGCCCACTCGGGGTCTGGCTCTGAAAGAATGGGGTAGTATTTAAAGTTGGGCATTCTTTTAGAGAGAAAGACTAATAGATGATGGAAGGCCATATCTTTAGAGGTCCGCATGCCATAAAATAGGGCCACCTCTGCCAAGTCACGTCCTGTAGCTTTTCCAAGAAGCATGGAGACAAAGGGAGTAATCCCGATACCGCCAGCCACATAAACTTTGGGGGAGGTGGGATAGTCCTCATCAACAAAGAGTCCTGATGGGGAAAAAGCCCGTACTTTGTTTCCCGGCTTCAAACTATGCATCCACTGGGAGCCTAAGCCTCCAGGGAGGGCTTTTACTGAGACTTGCAAGGAACGGGTTGTATCAGGAGATGAGGAAATCGAGTAGGACCTAAGTGTCTTTGGGTCATTTCCAATTTGAAACGACACAAACTGACCGGCTTTAAAGGAATGAAAATGAGTGCCATTTGCTTTTGCAAACACAAAAGATCTAACATCTTTGGCTTCTTCAAAAGAATTTAATAGAATGAGCTCTATTTTGCCAGTCTCGTCGTCTTGTACCAGGGGGGGGGTCTTTCGCTCCATCTCAAAAGACAAAAGTCGAAATCCTAGAAGGAGTATGAGGAACAATCCCATACCTGCAAATAAGCTAAATAGCGGCGGAATGTTTTGGGTCATGGGATATTCACTTATGTTTTTGGGTTTAATATAGTTTGAAACGAAAGAGCCTTGACTGGGCAAATGTCAATACAGCCACCGCAGCCAATGCAAGGCGACTTATCTAATCCAAAAGACTCCCGCTTAGGCGTGCCATTTTCGTGGGCATATTTAGCAACATCAATTCCCATAGGGCATTGAGTTGAACAAAGGTTTAACCCTTGGCAGCAATTGTTCGCCACGACCTTAAATCGGGATTTGGATAATTTTCCAAAAAGTCTCATTCCACCGGCCAGAGGGCACCCATAGCGACACCAAATCCGAGTTCCGAGTATGGGATAAGCTCCGACACCAACGATGGCCCCAAACATCAGGTCAACGCCTAGGTCTTGGGCTTCCCGCATGGAGGAAAGAAAGTCTGGGGCAGAAAAGATCTGCCAGGTATTTAGAAAAATAAGGAGACCAAAAGCGATCGCAAAACCCAAAATCACGTATTGAAGATACTCCATTTTCTTGGCGGTTTCACCTCTTGGGGTGCGTTCTTTCACCCACTTGTTTCCCCAAACGGTCACACCAATGGTTTCAGCCAAATTGCCGCAAGCGCAAAACCACGAGCAGTAACGTTTCCCGAAAAACCAAACGGCAACCGGAACCAGTAAAAAGATGTAAGCAAAACCCCCAAGTGACGTAAACCCATTGTATACATAGATATAGGCGTTTTTATTGACCGGCATATAAGCACTGTCTAGAAAGGGCTTGCCCATTAAAACTGGCAAATAGTATGGGACTAAGTAGAAGAGAATTAGCTGCGCAAAGAAAATGCTGGTGAATTTATTTTTTTGATAGGCACTTAAGGGTTTACGTTTATCGACACCATAGGGGGTGTGGCCTTTTAAAATCACCTTTGCGGCAATCCCACATACAACGGCAGTATAAGCGGTCTGATACCAAAATCCCGTAGACTTTCCAAACCAGTAAAAAGTTGAAGCCACTTGCGACTCATCTACAAACCACAAGGGGTATTTGTATACAAGGTAGAATCCGATCACAATGGGAAAGAAAAAAATCAAAAAAATGATTTCACCTTTGGATCTCATAACAAAGTCTCCCGAAATCGGCTAAAGGCCCGCTGGGAAATGCTACTAAAGTTTTTGACAATTAGACATTAAAAACGACAGCACGATTTCTAGGAGGGAACTCGCTTCTGCTCTAAGAATGTTGGCTTGGTGTTGCGGACCTCAGAACGGAAACCATTTTGAAGATGAATTTTTTAAGGTCAGCGCAAATCCCTTGGTTAAGAATTAGGCCAATGTCTATGGGGCTGAAACAGTAAGTCGAAATCTTACGCAAACTTGATCATCCGTCTTGTAACTGCCAGCAATCACTTGGCGCCAACTGGGGTAAAACTGGATAGAAACCTATCAGATAAACAGATTGACCCATTTTGATATTCTAGAAACCATCCA
>CAXNGG010000225.1:0-3021 GCA_964201885.1 Oligoflexales bacterium | reverse complement strand
ATGCTGCATGAGTTTGATGTTGCTCCTAAAGGCGCTACGCCAAAGCCTGGTCAATGCAAAATTTTGTTAGGAGATATAGACGCGGCTCAACAGATCAGTAGCGTCAATTCGATGATGGGAGGAGGCAAATTCAACGCAGCGGCATTAGTTTTTGTATCTTCTGGGTTTGTTTGTTTGGGAAGTCTCATGCAAACTGCAAAATTTGTGGGCTTAGCCGGTGCAGCCATTTTTTCATCTTCCTCTACAGCTGGCGCTGCTGCGCCCCTTGCAGTACCTCCCTTGCTTGCGGATGGGATTGCCACGGGAGCTGCGCTTGTAGGTTGCGGAGCGGCGGCTATAGGGGCTGAAAATGAACGCTTGAACTATATGAAAGACGAGAACAAAAAGATTTTTGCCTCGAGCCTATTGGAGGCTATCGAATTAGCTAACACAGCCCTCAAGACAGATAAGATTCTTTTTTCAAGATACAATTCCCTCAGGCAAACCTTTTCATCCATGGATGTTGCGGCAGCGATTTGGACTCCAATTTTTGTTCGAGAGTTCAATCTAAAGGCGAATCAGCGCTTTGAGAATGGCTGGGCTTCCAGAGAGAAATTTTTTGATGCCGTTAGATCGATTCAAACCGACACTCTTCATTCTTCAACTACCGTACGATAGAATGACCATGGACAGTCGATAGAAAGTCGATGGAAAGTCGATGGAAATTGAATTTCTAACGTCGAGCTAAAGAATTGTTTAGGGGGCAACTTTTAAGAACCTCGCAAGCCTTCAAGGCGAAAGCTTGGGAGGTTCCTATTTCTTGCGGAGCTGTCCCATCCTAAGTAGCATGAACTACCGCTTTAAGAGTGGTGGGAGTCACGCTCCTTAGAAACTTTCTAAAAACTTTCTAAAAAGTTTCTGGCCATGGCGCAAACATAGACTTTTGGCATGTGATCTGTAAATCGACTCGCAATAAATTCAATAACACTTTGTAAATCGTCACGATCCGAAAGAGTGGATGATATTTTTTGCCAATAACGATGTTCAGTATCTAGCTCTCCAGAGCCGATGGGGGTTAAGTAACCCTCTTTGTTTAGAAGCTGGAAGAAACCCGTTTCCGTGCTGTAGTTTATGGAAGTTACAAGGAACTTGATGTTACCGCGTAAATTAGATTTTGATGAGGGAAAGATGTTTGAAAAGTCTTCAGCCGCCTCTTTAGCGGGGGGCACCCTAGAGGTGATGTCCGATTCGGTTGAAATACGAAAGAATCTTTCGCCAATTACGTCTTTGACCTTTCGAACCAAAGCCCTATTGCCGATCTTTGGCTGACCAAAGGTGTAAACGGAGTTTACCTGAGCGGCAGAGTTGACTAAGTCGAGTGCTGCGATTAAAGACAGCGCGCCCCCAAGGCTATGGCCGGTTAGATAGATCGGTTTGTGCATGCCATCAAAGTCAGCCAATATTTTGCGAATCGTCGGGCGCATGTGATTGTAGATGCCTTTCATGCCGCTATGCATCCAAGCTCCCTTGGCTCCCAAGTAACTAGGAGCTTCCTCTTGATAAAATAGAGCGTTAGAAGCAAAATCTTTCTTAGACTCCGTCCCGCGAAAAGCAACTAAAATGTAGTCTCCGTGATCGGCGATATAGCCTCTTGCTCCAGAATCATCGGCGGGTAAATCTTGCATTCTTTCAAATCCCCAGCTCTTTAACTGGGACACTTTAAATTCACGATTCTTATTGTAGGTAAGCCAGGCCGCGTGTACAGCCAGATACGCATTTTCGACTCGATATTCAGGTGAATTTTGAAAGGTAACGATCTTTAAATTTTCTTGGCATGGAAATTCACTCGTCAAGAGATTGTCTTGGGACGACCAATCCACTCTTTGGCTGTAGGCTGGTTTTGCTAACAAAGTTAATAGATATGCAGCTACGAAACATGCTCTTTTTCGTTTTGAAAAAACCGACAAACCGGCGTGATCCCGTGAGTGCACCTTCGCTAAAAAACAAGTCATTTCGTCAGCCTCTTTTTGGTGTATAGCGAATGTTAAGATAGGTTAAGGAATTCAACAATGGCAGCGCCAACATTAGAAGCAAGGAGCTTAAAAAAAGCGCAACTGATCTTTATAGCCCAGGTCACGGCAAGACTCCGCTAGCCTAGATTGGCTGCCCTTTAAAGGCTAGGTTCTGCTTTAAATTTTCCGGTAGAGATTTGGAATTTTAGAGACAGCTATTTCAGACTTATACTTGATTTGATTTTTAAAGATATCAACAGGCGGCCGCTACTTTGGCGGCAGGATTTAGGATCAAGCGCAATCCATATTGAGACTATGGGCAGAAAAGGGAGTCGCTATGAAGGATGCCAAAGCTTTTGCCAAAGAAGAATTGCTTACTAATGGTTTGGATATTTTTAGACCATGAATCATGACGGTCGCGAGTGATTTTTGGGTTCTTTTGTGATTTTTACCGCAAATCCTGGCAGAAAGGGCTGTAAATACTGAGACCAAGAGTCTAAACCCGCAAAGCTATCACTGTCCTTGTAATAAGGGAGGGTTGTAGGAAAAATGAGCAAGTTTGAATAAGTTTGGTCAGCTGTTTCAACCCTATACAGCTGCAGAGATTTTTGACAGTACTCGAAGGCTTAATTTTTTTTTTACCATTTTTACCCATAAGTCCCCGATGTTCTGATGATGTAAAGCTTAGACCGGGATCTATGCAACAATGCGAAGATATTCCGCAATGATGTTTCAGGAACTACTGTTCCGGCAAATGTGCCTGACTTAATATAGAAATTAGTGCACGCGCGCACGCGCGGAGAGCCCGCCGCTGGTATCAATAGCCTGGTGGAGCGGTTTAACCATGCCTAATTGAAGCCACGAAAACGGCGCGGGAAGTGGTAGCCGAGCAATTACGGTGGCGAAATTGGAGTTTTCCAGTTTACTACAGATAAATGAATTTTTGGGGGAGGCTCAAGTTTAACTTCATTCTTGGTTTTCATATGGTCACGGTAAACCCATGGCAAGTAATTATCAGGATTTAAAGTGA
>CAXNGG010000224.1:0-3051 GCA_964201885.1 Oligoflexales bacterium | reverse complement strand
CTTAGTGGGCGTTTTTCCACAAAATGAGCTTGCCATAGAAAGCTATCTAACTCGAGATCCTCATAATCGCTTGAAATTTGTTTCCTATCCCACGGATCCAGGAGGATCTGCCCGTTGGGCTAAGTCCATATTTAAGGAGCAAGTTCGATTTGCGCACAGAATGTCTTTAGCTTCGGTAACTCTGCACACAGGCCGCACCCATCAAATCAGGGTTCATGCAAAAGTTCTAAATGCCTCGGTTTTAGGCGACCAGCTCTATGGGCATAAAGTGGACTTTGGCGGGCATATGTCCAAAGAGGTCCAAGCTGCCTTAAACAAGGCTTCCAGGCAAATGCTACATGCGCGACTTTTAGGCTTTGTCCATCCCAGAACCAAGGCCGAGATGATGTTTGAAGCGCCAGTGCCTGAAGATTTTAAAATATTACTAAATCTTCTTAAACCATATGCTTTTTCAGATTAAATTGGCTAAGATATTTTCAGAATAAAATTTTTGAAATATAATAAAGAGCAGGCTCTTGTATTCTATAGACACTTAAGGATTCCAATATGAAGCCCCTTTTCGTAAGTTTGGCCATCGTTCCACTATTAATAAGTCAAAATGTTTTGGCTGCCGAAAAAAATCAATCTATGGTTTTTATGGCTGTCGACAAAACCAAGCTAGTTGCCGAGCTAAGAACATGGACAGAAGACTTCGCAAAGTCGGAAGTTCTCTCAAAGTTTCCGATAGCTATTGGCAAGGAGAAAGGCGACAAGCTGAAGGCTGGCGATAATAGGACTCCTGAGGGGATCTATTTCACACAAACCCATATCGCGCCTTCACAAATTCCGATTGAGAAATATGGACCCAAAGCCGTTCCCTTAGATTTTCCTAACCCTTTTGATTTGTTCCAGAATAAAACTGGCTATGGAATTTGGCTCCATGGTGCCGGAAACGACAATCGCATGGCAGAGGCAACCGTAACAGAAGGGTGTGTAGCCTTTTATAATCGAGATATTAAAAAATTAAGCAGTTGGCTTGTCCCCTATCAAGCGGCTGTTGTGATCTCTAGGGATCTTGAAAGCATCAACAATGCTGAAGATTTGCAAAATGTCAAAATGCGCACAGAGGCTTGGCTTGCAGCTTGGGCTTCAAAAGACCTTCATTCCTATTTAGATTTTTATGATGGTGAATTTAATCTTGAAGGCCGCAATAGGAATCAATTTAAAGAGTATAAGCAAAGTCTCTTTGCAAAGTATGCGACCATGGATGTGAAAGGCTATGGAATCCGAGTGCTAACCCATGAAAAGTATGCCATTGCTGCCATGAATCAAGATTTTACAGGAAATGGTTCCTACGTTTCTAATGGTAGAAAAGTTCTTTATTGGGTTAAGGGTAAAGACGGTCAGTGGAAGATTTTGCGGGAAACTTTCGGTGAGCATAAGTTTGAACCCTTGGCTTGGACTCAACAGGACCTGAGAATGTTGACAGCGAGTCAACCTGGAGATCGCAGCTTGGGGGAGCAGAGAGCCCCTCCCGGGGGCATCACTAAGAAACTTTAATTGCATTTTTGCGGTAGTTTGATATTTTTTAGTTCTAGGAAGGATTCTCCTTCCTAGAACTTTTTTTGGAGATTTCATGAAGTTCTTAGTGTTTGCTTGTTTGCTACTTTCCAAGGTCACTTTTGGCCAGGCGCTTTACAAAATGAATGGCAAAGTCGTTCAGAAATCAGACCTTCCTGCTGGAATCGGTCAAAGTCTATTTGAAGCGGAAATCAAACATCGCGATATGATGCAGGCGCTCGTTGATGAAGCGATTTTTACCAACCATCTAGAGAGTGAAGCAAAGAAGAAAAATAAATCCCCCAAAGACCTTGCGGCAGAGATAGTCAAAGGAAAGACTCCTTCAGAAAGCGATCTCAAGAGTTTCTATGAGAAAAATAAAGCACGCATTGGAGCTCCCTTCGAGCAAGTCAAAGGCGAACTGACTAACTATTTAAAAAGTGAAAGCGAACAAAAAGCTCGAAGTGAGTTAGTCGCTAGCCTCAAAAAGAAAGGTGGCTTTGAGTTTTTAGTTCCGGAGGTTGATGCTCCTAATTTACAAATTGACACTTCTGGGGCACCCTCTAAAGGCCAAAAGGGTTCAAAAGTAAAAATTGTTGAGTTTGCTGATTATCAATGCCCTCACTGTAAAGATGTCCATGAGGTATTGAAGAAGTTTGTGGGTAAAATGTCAGGAAAGATTGAATTTGTATTCATGGATTTTCCTATCAATAGGTCAGGAATTAGCCGAAGGGTAGCTGAAGGGGCCTACTGCGCCAATCAAGCCGGAAAATACTGGGAATATCACGACATTGCATTTGAAAAGCAAGATAAGCTCACAAATGAATATCCCCTGGAAATTGCCAAAACATTGAAACTAGATGAAGCTAAGTTTAAAGCTTGTATCGACGGCCCAGAATCTAAAGCTTTTGTTCAAAAGAGCTCCACAGAGGGAGAGCGTATTGGGATTTCTGGAACGCCATCAGTATACTTAAATGGAAAGCGAGTCCTAGATTGGCGAGAAGAAGCTTTAACAAAACATGTCGAAAAGGCTCTTAAATAGTTCCTTAAAGTTCTAGGCAAAGTTTTCCTTGTCACTATTTCCTAAATGCTCCGATAGCCCTCAAGTAGAAATGCTTGGGGGTTTATGGTTATGACGCGCATATTTTTTACATTTCTAGGTTTATTTGCCTCGCTTCATGCCCTTGCAGGTGCGGAGACAGATAAAACTACCTATGAAGCTGAGCTCTTACGAAAAGCAGAACGGCAGATTCGAGGGTCTTTGGAAAAGTATTGCCGAGACGCATGCGAATTCTTGCAAGTTGAGGCGGATATACAGGATGTTCTTCAAAATCTTGATGATCTTGGGTTTGAGGGGATGGAGGGGATTGAAGCTCCTTCATTAACCTTTAAAACCAATAAGATTTGGACACGAGTTCAAATCGATATGAGAGTGGATAACAACAATAGGGACCGACTTACCAGGATTCTTCAGGGCCAGCTGGCTAGTCTGGCCCCAGTGTCAGAAGTCCT
>CAXNGG010000223.1:0-3084 GCA_964201885.1 Oligoflexales bacterium | reverse complement strand
GGGACTTAGTTTTCGCCAATGTCCGCATCATGTTGTCCATGGCGGCTTGGATCCCTAGGCGCATTTCAACAGCCTGATCTCTGGTCTGAGTACCTTTTACAAGTTCTGCATACCCAGCCTTAAAAACTTCTTTTCCAGGACCGTCTTCGATACCAGACATCCGGTTATTTAGTTCATTGAGCGATTTTTGCTCCCAAAAGAGATCGACAAAGTTTTCCGCTTTTTTTAGGGATTTGCGCAAAAATAGAATTTTTGCAAATCCTATACCCCAACTCACAACAGAAAGGCTTACAAGGATCATTAAGACCATAAAGACCACGGGACCCGATCCGAAAATTCTAGAAAATATCCCTCCAGATATGGCAGATTCTGCTACGGCGGAACCCCCATCAGCTGAAAGCCCATAACTAGCTATTAACCATCCCAATATCATCGCCAAACGCATAATTGCTCCATTTAGTTTCATCATTAGACATTATACTACGTCACGACGCAGAGTAGAATTGTTAGTTCCGTCCCTTTTAAAATTTTGGAATGAGCCTTAAGAATGAGCCTTAAGAATGAGCCTGCTTATGGTCAGCTCTTTGTGGTTAGCCCTCGAAAAGGAATTCCACTTAGAGCCCACCCATTTCACAAATGAGGTGCCAATGCTGCTCAGACACTGGTTGCACCGAAAGTCGCTGCCCTGGCTGCACCAATAACATATCTTTAAGTGCTACTACGTTCTTCAATTCATTTAATGAGACTGGATTTGGGAATTCTTTCATGGCCTTTAAATCGACCATGATCCACCTTGAAAGACCATCTCTAATAGATTTCTCATCAGAATATTTAGATTTAGGATCGAGTGCCGTAGGATCAGGATATCCTTCCTTAACCACTTCTGCGATTCCTACAATACCAGGAATTTCAACCCGGGAATGATAGAAAAAAACCTGGTCCCCTAGCCTGAATTGATCTCGCATAAAATTTCTTGCCTGATAGTTCCTAACCCCATCCCAGGAAGCTGTTTGGTTTTTAGCTTCCATGAGATTGGTCCAAGAGAACATATCAGGCTCAGTTTTTACTAACCAGTATTTCATTAACGCATCTCTATAGGTACATACTCCGCGTGAGCTGGGCCCGTATAGATTTGGCGCGGACGCCCAATTCTTTCGTTAGATTCTTTTAATTCTTTCCAATGGGAGATCCAGCCTGGCAATCGGCCTAAGGCAAACATCACGGTAAACATCTCATTGGGAATACCCATAGCGCGATATAAAATACCAGAATAAAAATCGACGTTAGGATAAAGCTTTCTATCAACAAAATAGGGGTCGTTTAAGGCAGCTTCTTCAAGGCGCTTCGCGATGTCAAGAAGGGGATCTTTAACTCCCATTTTAGCTAGGACTTTGTCACACGCCACTTTAATCACTTTGGCTCTAGGATCGAAATTTTTGTAAACTCGATGACCGAAACCTGAAAGACGGAACCCTGAATTTTTATCTTTCGCAGCGCGAATGGCAGCATCAGTGTCGCCACCATTTCTTTGAATCTCTTCAAGCATCTCCATAACCGCTTGATTGGCACCTCCATGCTTGGGTCCCCATAAAGCGAGAATACCAGCCGCAATGGAAGCAAATAAGTTTGCGTCTGAAGAACCCACAATTCTCACCGTCGATGTGGAACAGTTTTGCTCATGATCTGCATGGAGAATCAACAATAGGTTGAGAGCCTTAACTACTTCTGGGTCGATTTCGTACTGCTCGGAAGGCACAGCAAACATCATGTGTAAGAAGTTGGAACAATAGTCCAGGCGATTTACTGGGTACATCACCGGCTGACCTATAGACTTCTTATAAGAATACGCAGCAATAGTTCTGATTTTGGACATCACCCTGGGTATTAAATTATCCACTTGCTTAGGATCATTAGGATCAAGGCTGTCTGGATAATACGCAGAAAGGGAACATACCATTGACGACAAAATGGCCATGGGGTGCGCACTGGGCGGATAGCCATCATAAAATCTCAGCATGTCTTCATGAATCAAGGAGTGATACGTCAGCTCACGACTAAAATTAGAAAGTTCCAATTTTGTAGGAAGCTTTCCATAGATTAACAAATAGCTGGTTTCCACAAAGTCTGACTTTTCAGCCAAAACCTCGATAGGGATACCCCTATATTTTAAAATACCGTTATCTCCATCAATATAGGTAATCTTGCTTTGGCAAGCACCCGTATTCTCATAACCTGAATCTAAAGTAACATAACCTGTGTCACCTCGCAGTTTGCGAATATCTACGGCTTTTTCGTTATGGGAACCGACGATAATGGGAAGTTCATAGGGTTTTCCCTCTAATTTGAGCTCAGCAGTTGTGCCCATGTCTTACCTCTTGGTTGAAAGATTGCTTCTATGCTATACATTTATTTAATACTTGTCCATAACTTGAAAAAATAGTGACCATTTTATAGGTATCAACTCTACAGCATGCCTAGTCATTGGACAGGAGTTTTTATCTCTTCACCAAGAGGCCTTGCCGAAACCAAACTTAAGGTTGAAGAACGGCACTAGGATTGTGCACTATCTAGACAATTACCGATTCTTTTCCTTCTCTAGGTCAGATGACTTTTTCACCAGAGAGATGGAAAGCCGACTAAAGACTAAATAAACAAAAGCCCAAATAGCAAAATTTCTCACAAAGAATTACAACTAGACACTGAGAGACTGAGAAACCAAGAAACTCCTTGAGGTTGGTAAATGCAGAAATTTTTCGTAATCGACTTTATGGCTATGGCTTTTAGAAACTTTCATGCCTTTGGAGCCAATCCCTTATCTACTTCTAGCGGCTTCCCTACGTCTTCTATTTACGGAAGCACTCAGTTTATTTTAAAGCTCATTCAAGATGAAAAACCTGACTTCTTAGTGGCTGCCTGCGACTCTCCTGAACCGACATTTCGGCATGAAATGTATGACAAATACAAAGCCAATCGCTCCGAAATGCCTGAAAATCTGTCTCGCCAGATACCTGTACTTTTCAGACTCTTTGAGGCATTTGATATCCCTGTGATGCGCCTGCCAGGGGTGGAGGCTGATGACATCAT
>CAXNGG010000222.1:0-3119 GCA_964201885.1 Oligoflexales bacterium | reverse complement strand
GATGGCTTTTTTAAGGGATTCTAGCTTTTCACTAAAGAAACGATAGTTATGGGAAAACAACGAAAGTTCTTTAAGTTTGAGCTCTTCAGACTTTGTTTTATAGGTGGTGGCTTTTTCAACCTGATCTTTAAGCGCCTTTTTCTGGCGATCGAGCTCTTTGAGAATGTCATCAATACGAGAAAGATTGAGCTTGGTGTTTTCTAGCTTCTTTTGCGCTTCTGCTTTTCTCTTTTTAAAGACGAGAGTTCCGGCTGCTTCTTCAATGATTTCTCGAAGCTCTTCAGGTTTAGCCTGAAGAATTCGGTCTACCTGTCCTTGTTGGATCATGGAGTAGCTTTTGCCGCCAAGACCTGTATAGGCAAAGAAATCTAAAAGGTCTTTTAAACGGCAGGGCTTTTTGTTGATAAAGTATTCGCGTTCTCCATCGGCATAGATGCGCCTCATTAGGGAGATCTCTTGTTCATGGCGGAACTCAGGCGGACAAAAGGGTGAGGCCTCATGATTATCAAAAATCAAGGTCACTTCAGCCATACCGTGTGGTTTACGCTTTTCTGAGCCATTAAATATGATATCTGTGGCTTTGTCGCCACGGAGCATTTTAGCGTTTTGCTCGCCCATAACCCAACGAACGGCGTCAATGGTATTGCTTTTACCAGAGCCATTGGGTCCGACAATCCCAGTGATATGATTCTTCTCTAGGTTTATGGTCACACGGTCTGCAAAGGATTTAAATCCTGATGCTATAATTTTTTTGAGATACATGGTACCTCGCCTCCGCGGCTGGTTCGCAGGTTATTGCCTATTTACTGGATGCGCTTTCCTTCGGTTATAACACCTGTGCTGGAGATGTCCAACATGATTAAGGTATCTGCAAAAAAGGATAGGGTGATTCCTTTACCAGCCGGTGTGACAGCAAAACCTAAAAAAGCGTTCCTTGTATCGGTTTTTTCAATTTTGTGATCAGCAGCAGGTTCTGTTGAAGAGGCGCCAAACGTAGATACAGCGCCAATTCGAAAGTAGTTTTCTTTGAAGACAATGCTGTCGCGATAGTCATTAAAGATCAAAACAGGAGCACCGCTATTTATAGAGAGATACTGAAACTCGCCTGGATAGGCTCTAAGGTCCTTACCTGCGTGGTAGCCATAAAACCCTTCAAATGTAAAGTGATCCGAGGTTTTAGGGACAATGCCATTTTGGGATCTAGGATCCCCTGACACGGTTACTTTGACAATACCTGCAGCGTCAGGCGTTACGCCCGCATCCCTGTTTCCGCGGTGGGAGAGGTAGAAAACATTGGGATCTGTGGGGTCTGCTTGAGTTGACCAAAAATGAGTCCTGTAGTATTTTTGGTCGGCCGTGGGTCCCGTGTTGCCTGCCCTTAAGACATCAAAATAGACATAGCGCATCTCTTTGCTGGCTTCGAGGTCCTTGCTGGACTTCTCTGGAAAGCCCGCCGCTTCGCCGGCTGCTAGGTCATAAACAAGAAACCTGTAAGTGTTTTTTAAATTGGTTTTTTGCTCTGAAAGTGTTCTTGACCTTTCAAAGTCATCAGGCACTTCGTTAGCGCCTTCTATAGCAACATAGTCTTTGCCGTAGCTATATTTGTCCGCCTGTTTGGTGTCGTTTAAGCTGGACTCCCCAATATCGCTTACAAAGGCATAAAGGAGGTTTCTTGCGGCATCAATATGCATGGCTCTGCGCGTAAATCCATCAGACCCTCTTACTTTTGAAAGGGTTGAATTAGCACCATTTAGCTTGCCAGCGTAAATGCTTCCGGAGAGGCAACTTACGGCAAAAAAGCTAGAACGCTCCACGGCATTGTTGGGCGTGCAGTCGAGTTCAAAGGTTTTGACAAGGTTTGGCTCGGCGGGATTGCCAGTGTCGTAGATTTGTAGCTTGGCCTTTGATTTTACACCTGTCTCGGGGTCTGCGGCAAAGCCAGCCAAAAGAAAGTTGCCCGATTCTGTAGCTTTTAAAAATTGTCCTACTCTCGGAGTAGAAAGGGCTTTTATCTTATTTCCCTCGGTGTCGAGGATAAGAATTGAGCCGTCACGGTATTCATGGGAAAAGTTTCCGTTTAGGACGTAAAAATAATTTCCCCCGCCGTGGGCAACGACTGCGATGGGGCTGGAAATAGCTGTTCCGATGGCTTTCTGGCTTATCTTAGAGCTACAGCCAAGCATGGCCAGTGCACTTAAGATTGCGACATACCTCATAATTTATCTCCCCATGGAACATTAATTCCTGCGCGGCCGGCAACGTTAGGCCCGCCCCTTTTGGTCCCTATTGATCAGGAGACTTACAATTACATGAGCCTTCGAAGGAAGAAAGTAGAAAATTTAGTTGTGAGCAGGTTTTTGTGTGGTGTATTCCTTTAGTGAAATTTATTTTGTCACAAGCAGTTTTTCGACATTACCGGCTATACTTTGGGTTTGACGGCCTAAACGGCCCAGCAGAAGGAGTTTATTATGGCATCGATCAATAAAGTTATGGTTATGGGCCGACTTGGCCAGGATCCCGATCTTAAGCACACAGCTAGCCAGCAGTCTGTATGCACTTTAAGCGTGGCAACGACCGAATTTAGAACAGGCCAAGACGGAAATCGTCAAGAACTAACCGAATGGCACAGGGTTGTGGTTTGGGGAAAGCAGGCTGAAAACTGCAAGAAATATCTCACCAAAGGTCGGATGGTTTTTGTGGAAGGTCGTATTCAGACGCGTTCTTGGGATGATCAAAGCGGACAAAAGCGCTACTCAACCGAGATCGTCGCCAACAATGTTCAGTTTCTTCCTCAGGGCTCAGGTGCCGGAGCAGGCAACTCTTCCTACAATCAAGGACAGAGCTCATTTGGCGGCGCTACACATGATGACGGCGGCAGTACCTTTAATCGCGGTGGCGGCTTCGAGCCCGCATCTTTTGGTTCTTCCTTTGATTCAGGAGCAGGCTTTCCAGCAGCAGAACCACAGGCCTTTAATCAAAATGGCGGATCTACAGCTTTTGATGATGTTCCCTTTTAAAGCAGCTCTTCAGGTGTCTGTCTTTAAATGAGACTACAGACCTCTAAAATTTAAGATGCCCTTATCTTTCGGGAGAGGGCAATTTTTTTGCCCTTTTTCTCT
>CAXNGG010000221.1:0-3120 GCA_964201885.1 Oligoflexales bacterium | reverse complement strand
CACTAAAAACCAAAAATAGGGAACCCTTAAAAGGTGAAATCACATCGCTTGCCAGGATCATAGACCCTGGTAAAGGACGCCTCTCTTCTAGCGGCAAATGAAAAGGGATGCAAGAAGAAACCAATTGCTGTAATTCATAGCATTCAGGCGGCTTGCTTACAAATTGGAGACAGCCTATGCTTCTTTATGATCATCATGTCCATGCTTTTGGCTGTCTTCACCCAGAAGATATTTGGAGCTATTTCCACAAAACCGGCCGAGAGCGCCAAGGACATCTGGACTGGTATGCAAAGACCTATGAGCTTGCTTTCTTAGAAAAGCCAGATTGGGAAAAATGGTTCTCTCTAAAAAGCTTAGAGGAGTTTTCTAGATATTACCTCTGCGAAGCTCCTTTAAGTTTCGCTCAGTTCCAAGCTAAATTTAACTTGATCATCGCGTTATGTGACCTTGGCCCTCAAAGCATAGACCTGCTTGAACTTGCTATGGAAAGGCACGCCTTAGAAGGTCTAAGACAAGTCGAATATAGGTTTCCCCTACCGGTAAGGCTGAGTCAAAGGGACATGTATGTTTACTTCGAACTTGTATCGCAGCTTTTGCAAAAAGTGAATGAAAGGCATCCAGGTCAGTTTACGGCCACTGCCGCATTTACTTTGCCTCGCGAGATAGAGTGGTACCCTCTGCATTATCAGTGGCTCAAACTTTGGATGACCAAGCACCCTAAGAAAGCCCATTTTTTTACGGCGGTAGATTTTTCTTATTTCGAAGAGAATGATGAAATCATAGAAAAAAAAGCTTTTTTTAGTCAAATTAAACAAGATAATTTTCAAAATCCTGATCTTGCCCTCGCCATTTTAGTCCATGTGGGAGAAACTTTTGAAAGCATACCAGCTGGCCTTAGCATGCTTCGAGTCCTAGAAGCAGCCACCTTCGGAGTCGACCGCATCGGTCATGGCTCCGTTTTGGGATTCACCTTTGAGCAAAATTTGCTAAGACCCCAAACTCAAACCCTGTCCATTGGGGACCTACAGGGAATCCAATCAAGAATGAAAGCCCATGGCCTTACCTGGGACTACGAGGTTGAAAAGCAAACTATCATCGAAGAGAAAAACATACTTTCTGAGCTGCAGGAGCAAGTATTAAAACGGATAAAAAAAGCGGGAACTCCTTTTGAGCACTGTCCCAGTTCCTCTAGCCGACTCTCAGGATCCCCCAAGTCTACCCTCGGGGCTTTTTTAAACCACAATATAAACACAGTGATCTGTTCAGATGATCCAGGATTATTTAACACGACGTTACAAAAGGAATTCAACTTCGCGCGCTGTCATTACCCGGCTCTAAATATAGAATCTCAAAATCAGTTGGCTAAGTCAGTTCGTTCTGAGGTTTTGTCTGGAAAAATCCAGGTCGATTCACAGCTCTTTTAAACCACCGATCCAAACTGAATTAGTGAGCCTTTGGATCACGGAAGAAATTCATTTTGAGAGAACGATATAGCCTGCGCCACTTGACAGCAAACCTTTGTCAGATTTGAATTTTGCGGCACAAACATTGGGCGCCAAATGAACTCGATAAATGGTGTCGCTTCCAGTTCCAGACACCACATCGCTGGCGACCTTGGAAAAGGTGCCGATTTTATAAGACACACTGGCACTATCGGTTGAGAAGAACACCGTGTAGTTATCCCCTAATTTACTGGCATTAAGAGTGCCCGTGACTTTTACGCCGCCGGCCACGAAACCACCACCAAAGACTCCGCTCGAATCACTAAATCTAAGAAATCGATTGTTTAAATTCCCAGTAGTGTTGGAAGTAGGAGCAGCTGCCAAACTTACTTGGAGTTCCCCATCTGAAGTGGCGATTTCATATTTGACGCCATCAATGGTAGAAGGGCTATTTCCATTGGCACAGGTCGAAGTCTCTGTGCTCTTTGCGGAGCTTGGAGCTACAGTATCCTTTGTGCTAGCGGAAGAGGAATCCCGGCACGCCAGAGCCATGCTGTCAGAAAACGCAATGGGAGTCGAAGTACAAGTCAAATTGCCGCTTTCGGCAGTCACTAGGAATCTTGGGTAATAGTCACTCTCTGAAAGCTCAGTCGCCGAAGAGTCGCTAAGAGCGTTGAGTTGCATGGACCTAACTTCGTCTTGTTGGGCAAAGGTGACCTTGACATCGACAATATCTTTGTCAGCATAGACCAATTTATAAGCTGATTTTCCATCAAAACTAAGCGTCGCATTTGAAGTTGAAGTCGAGCCAGATTTGATTTCATTGTCCTTGGCACCATAACAGTTGATAAACGCTAATGTAATAAACAGTAGATTTAATGTTTTCATCGTGTTGCGCCCTCGCAAATGGCATTTAAAGGTTTTGATTTTAAGTAATTTGCCAGAGCAAATACGGTCTCTCTTCCGCGGCATTGGCGGCCTCTCACTTCCCAAAGGATTTCCGCTTTAATGGACGGGCCTTTGAGACCATCAAAAGCTGTATTTTTCAAATACCTTACTCTGATATTAGACACATCTCGATCACGGGCATCCAAATAGAGAGAATAGGCGCCTTGAGCATTTTTATTAACTGCGAGCAGGAGATACTTGTCGCCGTGTGCGGCGTCGAGCTGGTCAGTATTGCTAAAGATCAGTCGCCCTGAGTTGTCTCTTTCTGGGATGCGAGCATTACAAAGACTTGTGACACTATTGTTGGTTCCTGGGAGGCAAGGATCGATGCTTTCTGCTATGCTGTTGAGGATAGATCCCAAGGGAGTGATCTGGTTTGTTTGACCTTGTGTTTGTTGTGTTCTAGTGCAATTCACTCGAGTCGTATCCAATAGAGAGCACTGGTATCCCACTGGGCTGCAATAGTCTGTCAGCCCATCAATTTGGTTACCTTGAACGCATGGCCCTCTTACAAGAGGGACGCAAGAATTATTGACACCCCCACTAGCCATGCCAGTTTGATTGCATGGCGAGGCATTGTCGCCTGGACAACCTTGGGCGGTGGGGTTGTTTCTGCATCTTTCTGTTTCTGCTGCTTGGGCGTCCGCTTCAGGACGGGATTCTGGGCAAAGATCTTTGGACGCTACGGTTTGCCCATTATTACATTTTATAGGTGATGGTATCGGGGTGG
>CAXNGG010000220.1:0-3131 GCA_964201885.1 Oligoflexales bacterium | reverse complement strand
AATATCGGTATAAAATACATCGCCAAATTCGCCTCTTTTTTGGCAGGCACTACGAACCGCATACTCCAGGTAAGTCGGAGTTGACCCCCTGATATTGCCATTGTCAAGGTTGAGGAAAACCTTTACATCCCCATCGGGTTTTCTGGAATTGAATTGCAATAGATTCCTTTCGCTTCCATAGTTCAAGTAACCTGAGTGAAGTATGGTTTTGAATGGTAAAAAGGACGATAGACTCGGTTGCTAAAACTCTCGGAGATTGGGCAATTCGAGGATTAAACCCTTCATTTCAACATTTAATGTCAAAATCCTACCTGACTCTAACTCAGAAACATCTTTGACGGCGATTTGCCATTCGCCTGCGGCATCTAAGCCAATAAAGGAATCAAAAGCAGAATCCACTTCACTTTTAAAATCAAAGGAAAACGGCTCATCTGATTTCTTATAGATGCGATCCAGTAGGCGAACGACCTGTCCGCTAGGAGACATAAGATCAAGGGTGATGTCTGAGAGATTGGAATGAAGAATAACCAGATGAATGTGGATTTCACTTAAAAGTGTTTTGTCATCTATTTTAAACTTCGCTATAAGCTGTGGATCTGAATTGGTCGCAGAAGGTTCTGGAATGTCTATTTTTTGCATTAAGACACTATCAAAGATTACTTTTTGAGGTAGCTTTGTTACCCTTTCGATTCGCTCTATTTGATGATGAAGGTCGATAATGGAGCGACTTGAAATCATCGTTTCTCCAGTGCAGTTCCCATGAGCACAGCGCTTGACACGCAGGCAACCTGACTGGTCGGTCACAAAATCAGACTCCCCACCCAAGAGCATTCCTCGAACCTTTTTATCGTTTGAAAACACGGGAGAGCCTGAATTTCCTTCGAATACGTCGAGCTCGGCCAGAAGCTGGTCATTTTCAAAACTTTTTCTAAAACTGCCTCCAGATGCAACTTTTTGAACACCGCCTAACGGATACCCAAGGACGGTCAGCTCCCCTAGGGAAAGCCAATCTTCAGTATCCATAAAGTTTAGGCTAGGTCTAGCCGTCGGACGATCAAGGCGAATCATCAACAAATCACTCAACGGGTCTGTAGACTGATAGATGCGTTTACAACTAAAAATCTGTGACTGGTTTAAAAGCTTTGGAACTTTCAAAGGAAGGTAGGACTGGATATCAAAGACAATCGCCAAATCCGAGCACCCACCAGGAATTACGTCAAGGCAGTGTTTTGTGCGGTAACGAGAAGATCCTTCTCAATAAGAGAGCCTGAACAGTGACCAAAATTTCTAGTACTTTCTAAAGGCTCTTTTTCACAGATAGGTATTTTAGTAGGTGCTTTTTCTTCCAGGAAATAGCCCCCAAGCTTCTTATTAATCCTTGATTTTTCTGTTATGAGCGAGACACTTTTAAACTCGCCAAGCCACTTCTTGCTCGACGCTGCTGAAACGTCCCCTAAGCCATCTTCACCATAGATCACTTTTTCATTGGATTTTAGTTCCTGACCACAAGACATGAGTCCAAAGCACAGCAAGAGCCAGCATGTTCTTAGATCATTCATGATAGGGCAAATCTTAATGTAAATTTTGAAAGAGTCTGTCTTCTAGGGCATTCTCAAGCAAAGCACGAGCGACCTTAACGCCATCAAGTGATGCCGAAACAATACCGCCCGCAAATCCTGCACCTTCCCCACAGGGATAAAGCCCCGGATGACTGATCGACATAAGCCTTGCGTCGCGAGTCATAACAATCGGCGAGGAGGTTTTGCTTTCGACGCCCGCAACTATCGCCCGGTCTGAGATATAGCCGTGCATTTTTTTATTGTACTCTCAAAGAGCACCTTTTAGGGAGTCGACTACAAACTGGGGAAGAAGCTTGTCGATGCGGGCCGGTGTCACACCTGGCTTGTA
This sequence comes from Oligoflexales bacterium, assembly GCA_964201885.1. Taxonomy (GTDB): domain Bacteria; phylum Bdellovibrionota_B; class Oligoflexia; order Oligoflexales; family CAIMVM01; genus CAIMVM01. The sequence goes on along the minus strand of CAXNGG010000220.1, from coordinate 1,223 downwards.
AGTAGACTCTAACTCACCTTTAGACTCTCTTCCTTTTAGAAAGTCTGTGAGTCGCTGGGCTGGGCTGCAATAGTTACTACCACCTGCTGCAAAGGCAGCCTTCTCGATATTTTCCTGAAAGGTGACGCCATCCAGTACATGGCCGCGATAAAAGTCTTCTCGATTTACATTTACAACGACAGCGGCATTAGCGAACCCAGAGCTTCTGGCATGATAACTCATCCCGTTGATCGCTAAATGGCCGGGTTGAGCGCCAGTTGGCATCAAGAGGCCTCCAGGGCACATACAAAAGGTCCAAATCCCGCGATCCCCTGCCCGGGCGGCGAGTTTATATTCTGCTGCCGGCAAAAGTGCACAAGTTCCATATTGAATGCGGTCGATGTCCTCTTGAGGGTGTTCAAATCTCGCACCGATGGCGAAGGGCTTAGGTTGAATGGCAAGCCCGCGATCCAATAGCAGTCGATAGGTATCTCTTGCGGAATGGCCAATGGCCATGACTAGGTGATCGGTTTCGATTCGATCTCCATTGGAGAGAGCTACCTCATAGCGCGCGGAAGCTCCTACTTTAAAGTCTTCGAATCTTGTGCCAAATATAAACTTACAGCCACGCGACTCTAGATAGGTGCGCATATTCTTGGCTAAGATCATCAAATAATCTGTGCCGATATGGGGATGTGCATTGTAGAGAATATCGTCGGGAGCTCCAAACTCGACCCATTTTTCGAACAAATAGCGAACAAGCGGATGATTGCGCCCACAGGTAAGTTTGCCGTCTGAAAACGTTCCAGCCCCACCTTCCCCAAAGCAAAAATTGCTTTCTTCTTCAAACTGGCCATTCCTTCGCAGGCGACCTACGGTCCGCATACGACTTTCCACGGGCTCTCCCCGCTCCACAATGATGCAGCGCTGGCCAGCTTCCGCTAGCGCTAACGCCGCAAAAATGCCGGCAGGGCCGCTGCCAATAATGACTGGAGGTGTATTTAGAACCTTAGAAGCTAGGTCAAGACCGTCCACGGGGTTAAAGGACTTTACCTCTGGTGTTCGGATAACATCTGAAGTCTGCGACTTCTCGATCACCGAATCTTCACCCTCTATTTCGACATGAAGCTGATAGACATATTTAATGCGACTTTTGCGTCGTGCATCCAGGGACTTCTTCTTAATTTCAAGCTACTTTATAACGTCCTTGGGGATCCCCAGCTTGTCGCTTACGTACTTTGAAA
>CAXNGG010000219.1:0-3152 GCA_964201885.1 Oligoflexales bacterium | reverse complement strand
CGACCTATGCGCACATCTTGCCCCATGCCACGCCTGATCTCATCTATATTGCCGCCCACATGGTCCACAAGCCTTGCAAGCTCATTCATAAAGCTGATCCTAGTCGCCAGCATAGCATTTGAAGCATATTTAGTCAGCTCGCTGGAAGCAATGTCCATAAATAGTATTTTGGAAGGGTCATCTTGTACAAAAGGGGCATAAATTTCTAAAAATTCATCGCGACCCTGACCTTCTAGCCCGATAACGATTCGATCCGGTCGCATAAAGTCTTCAATGGCAGCACCCTCTTTCAAAAACTCAGGGTTGGAGGCAATGGCTATATCAAACTGGACCCTTCTCTTGCTAAGCTCAGCTCGGATGATCGATGCCACCTCCTTGCATGTGCCGACAGGTACCGTCGACTTTACGATAACCAAAGCTGTGCCGTTGATCTGTTCGCCTATGGATTGGGCAACTGCACGGACATACTTCAGATCCGCAGAGCCATTTTCACCCTCTGGAGTCCCTACGGCGATAAATATGGCCCGACACCGATCCAAGGCTTCCCTTGACGAAGTGGTAAACGTGAGCCGGCCATGACCCGCGTTCCTTTTGATGAGCTCAGAAAGACCCGGCTCAAATATGGGGGAAACCCCCTGCTTTAAACCATCAATCTTCTCTTGATTTACATCTAGACAAGTCACCGAATGGCCAACTTCCGCTAAACAGGTACCCGTCACCAACCCTACATATCCTGATCCAACTACGGTAATTTTCATGAAAAACTCTCACTTCTTTAATAAAATCAAAAAAAATGGCGATAACGATAAATAGCACTGAGCCAGAAAAGAATCCAAGTTTATGTTATACTTTATATGTCATTCAAAATACCAGCGGGAAACCTATGTCTGAAGAAAAAACTGTAATTTCAAATACTAGTGATTTAACGTTGTTTAACAGCAAAGGCGTTAGAACCAAAAGACGTTCTTGTTTGGTGCTTTACAGTGGCAGCGAAACTGGCAAAAGATTTATCCTCGACAACGATTTGATGGTCATTGGCAGAAATCCAGATGTCGAAGTTCATATCGATGATTCCTCCGTAAGCCGAAGACATGCTGAGATCGTCTTGTCGGGCGACACCGTCACGATTGGAGACCTGGGCTCCTCAAACGGAACGGTCATTAATGATGTGAAAGTCGATGCCTCAGTGGTCTTAAAGGATGGCGATCTTATCCGATTAGGAAAGGTGATCTTTAAATTTTACGAACATGAAAGCTTAGACGCCATCTTGCACGACAAGATCTACCGCATGGCCACCGTCGATGCCGGAACTGAAATTTTCAACAAACAGTACTTGAGTGAATCCTTGAGAAGCGAGTTTAAACTAGCACGTCTAACGAAAAAACCTTTGTCCGTTATTTACTATGATTTAGATTTCTTTAAAAAAGTAAACGATACTTATGGTCACAATGCAGGTGACCTTGTGCTCAAAGAAAGTGCCGCAATCGTAAAAGGTGTCGTGCGCAAAGAAGACATTCAATGTCGTTTTGGGGGTGAAGAATTTATTATCATCCTTCCTAATACGGATTTAAAGAAAGCAATCGAGCTAGCGGAACGTGTAAGACAAAGCCTAGAGTTCCATCCTTTTAAGCTTGAGATTTCAGACGCCCATGGCAAAAGAACCATCACCCATAAACAAACGATCTCCATAGGAGTGAGTCAACTACAAAATGAAATGGCAGACCCAAAAGAGCTGCTCGATGCCGCAGACAAAAAACTCTATGTTTCAAAGCAAACCGGCAGAAATAAAGTGAGTTCCTAATGAAAAAAATCATCTTAATAGCCTTGTTGTTTTCTGGATGCATTAGAAACGGTGTTGTCATAGAAAAAAACGACTCTCTTTCCTCGGACGATGAATATCTCCACGCCTATCATGAATCAACTCGAACGGTTAAAGTCTATGCCGATTTTGAGACTAAATACACCATGTCAGTCACCTACATCGACAAAGAATTCCAGAAAGCCTTGGCCACTAGAATTAAAAATTTGCTGATGGAAGATGTTCCCGCGCTGACTGAAGCTGGTGGGAAAACTGCGTTTTTTGTTTCGCTTTTTGGCCCCGAAGAACGAGCCATGGACATCAATGACCCTCAGCTTTGGAATATGATCTTAAAAGTTAAAGACAAAGAAGTGAGACCTTTAAATATTCAACGCCTTGGCCTCAAAGAGAGGTGGGTTTCTTACTTTCCTGCTATCAATAAATGGACGACAGAATACCTCATCACCTTTGATGCCACTTCAGGTGGGGGCGCGGAATTAGTAAAGCAAGAACCCTTAGAATTGAAAATCGCTAATGCAGATGCTAAAGTTACACTCGAGTGGAAACGGTAGCCTTAATTTTCTTTAGGGTCCCATCCCCATGAAAGCATGACTTTTTAATAGATTCTCAACGAAATTCATAAATTGTAATTGGGGTATTCCAATTTTGTTGACTCGTAATCCCGTGTAAACTCGGGATATGCTCATCAGTTGGAGAAACCTGTGAAACAAGGAAGTCAAATAGAGTTGGTTTACGAAATTCTAGACCTAGCTGCAGAACAGCTAGAAGAGTTTAGAAAAGAAATCAACTTCTACAGAGCCAGCATCTATAAGGCCGAAATAGTCATCAGTATCGATAAGCGCATCACTGGGCTTAGCATGATATTTGGCTTCTTTGACGATGAGAGAGCCCATCATATTTTTGAAAACTTTAGAGATGAGCTGGATTTTTCAAACCCGAACGCGAAGGAAGACATTTCCTCAAGCGCTTGGCTTCGGCTGGCATCGATCTGTCAGAAGGAACTTGAAATCGTTAAAAACAAGTTACACACAAGGCGCTTTGCATCGCAAGACTTTACAAAACGGGTGAGATCCGCAAGAAAGTCTATTATTAATCTTTGTAGTGAACACTCATCATCTAAAACTTTTTTTTCTAATCTCTAATGAACCCCCTCATTGCGGGGGCGCTGGCCTCACTTCTCCCTTTAGCCCTAGAAGCGGGAAGAAACCTAGAATATGAATTCGCGACCTTAAGTGCCATTCTGGCATTTCTATTTAGCCTTGCCGTAAGAGATGACAGGTTCTTTGGTCCTGCCATTAAGATCGTCTCCGCCTCCCTAGCTGTGATGACCCTT
>CAXNGG010000218.1:0-3156 GCA_964201885.1 Oligoflexales bacterium | reverse complement strand
GCAAATCATCTTCGATGAAAGCTACTACCATAGAATGCCCCCAAGCCATCTCTTTCACGGCCTTTTGTTAAAGTTTTGGGAAATTAAAACGAAATTTCAGGTGTATTTTTTAATTGATCCCATTAAAGAACTTTGGCCTTTAATGACACTTTTAGTTGATTTTATTGGGGAGAAGAAGATAAGTCGAGATGTCCTATCTGCCACTGTGCACAACAGCAAGGGACTCGGGGATTTTTTAGACAAAATAGACTTTAAAAAGGTTTCTTATCATCTAAATGAACTGGGCACATTCCGTCAAAGCGATTTTTTGAAGACTTACTTTGCGATGCAGACGCATCTCTACCGAATAGTCGCAGCTGAAACTCTGGATATTGTCGGTCTTCTAGAATTTATAACCGGTTATAACCTAATAGACTCCCGTGACATCACTCTCCATGACCTTTTCAAATCTTCGCGCTACTTTCAGCCACTTTTTAAATTTGTCCTTCACTTGGAAGCTGAAATTGATAATCCACAGGCAATGGATATGGCACTCTAAGATAGCAAATATTTCGCTTCAGAAGACCTTTGGATGTCTTTTTTAGTTAGTGTACCTGAATCATTGAAATTTACGGATAATTTGCCGAAGACATTCACGAATTAGTCACGAAATGGCCAAATCCCTAGACATAAAAAGCGACTACCGAACGCCAATCCAACGGGAACTCACATTTAGTAAATTTCATAGAAAGCCTCCATAATACTTTTGGTATTTACAGGGAATGGATCCTGGATGTAAGTCTTTCTGGATGTACGTAATCTTTTCTAGTTCCTATCAAGACGCATCGTATCCCGCTAGGCAGTAGCCTCTAGACCCTATTCGGAGACTTATTTTGACTCTGGGACAAGAATTTGGAACCTTCCATCCAGACGTTTGCAGCTGTCGGCAAATTGCTTTAGCTCCGCTTCAAAGTCGGAAGCCGTGCCATTTTGGCCGTGGTAGTAATAGGTCCGCTCCTCGGCTTTTATGGGCTCGATTTCATCACCAGTAGTGCACAATGCGACAGCGCCTTTAGCATCACAAGAACCTTCACTCGTCCTATAGCTAAAGGCACTCAATGCTGAGGAGATCTCACACAGCCCAAAGAACATATCCTTGTCGCGCTTTGATTGTACCTGAGTGTCGTTACAAGATCGCGCATCAAGGCTTGTCAGAATAGACGACTTTTTGGGAAGCAAGGAAAGTTCACAAGCTACTGTCGTCACTCCAAAACCTTGTTTTACTTCACTGTGCTCGTTAGGGTTCTTCATCGAGCAAGCTGCCAGAAAGTTTCCAAAAATCACAGCATGTAATAGTCGCATAACCGCCCTCAGGTGAAAACTATCTAAGTGACAACGATCCGCAATGCCAACAACAGATCCATACCGAGAGCCCCGCTGCAAATTTCGAACCAAGCCAAAAAAATATCCTTGGCAGCAAGGCATGGCCGTAAAGCACTGTAAACGCATATCTAAATCATGCAGCCAGCGCTTTCCAAATCGGGCCCACTCAAGTCTATTGTCGCTCAACAGTCAATTCAATTAGGCAATTTAATAATCTTTGGTCAGTCATTTACGATGCTTCCTCAAGATTTTGAGATAAATATTGAGGGATTGTCTGAGGTGAAGATCAGAGTCTAATAATAGGACATGAGAAAGCTTTCCCCGCGGAATTCCTTGCGGGCTACTATTGGGTATTTTGACCGGGAGAGTGTGTTTCTCACTGGGACTAGGGCCTGAACAATTGGTAAAAAAAGTGCCCCCATTTAGACTAGGCTCGACAGTCTAGGACTCAAAATGCACGGTTTACTCTCTTTTGACTCTTCAGCCTGATGGCATGATTTTTTTGAAGAGCTCTGGCTCTCGAGTAGGGAGCGGGCACACTAGATATTACTCATTGAGCGCCACAATTTATGCAGCAATCTTTTCAGGATGTTCCGCTGAATGCTTATCTCTTTCATAGCTAGCACAATCTAGAATTTTAGAGCTGTCTAAGATTCCGCTTATTTTACCTTCCACCTTAGTGACACGAGTGATGATATCAATATTCGGATTCTTTGTCGGTAATGCTTGATTTTCGATTTCAGAAGGTGAAAATGAAGCTACTACTGTGATTCCGTCGACGAGAAGTCCAGCGTAGGCTTTTTCTGATCTCACTATAATGATTCTCGACGACATGCTTGCTTCGGTACGGCTATAGCCCATCATCTTGCGCAGATTTATAGTGGGAACAATAGTCCCTCGAACATTAATAATTCCTTCAATAAACTCCATACTCCTCGGGACATAAGTAATCGGAACGAGCATAATTATCTCGGAAACATTGGCAATGGGGAGATAGAAAATTTCATCCGTTATTTTAAAACCTATAAATCTTTCTTTTTCCTTAAAATCACCCTCTAGCTCGCCATCCAAACTTCCTCGGGGAGAAAAAAAACCTAACTCTTCTGTCATTGAATTCGATAAATATTCCACTTGAATCCTCCTAAGCTGCGATATTTTGACGTCCCTGCTGCCTTACAAAAGACTCCACCTCTGCCATGTCGAGCACTAAAACAGCCTCGCCATTGCCTAAGATGGCCCCTCCCGCTACACATGGAATCTGTTTTAAAAGCGCTCCCATCGGTTTGATTACCATTTCTTGCTGATTTAGAAGATGGTCCACGACAATTCCAAACTTCTTGTCACTTGTGCCTATGACCACCACAAACAGTCTTTTATGCCGCTTGCTCTCTTCAAGATTGTCTTCTGCTTGATTGAATTTGTACCAAATTTTTTTATCCTTATCCTTCAGATCTAGAACTTTGTTTAGGTAGACAAGAGGCAATACGGAGTCGCGGCGTTTAATAACCTCAGAGTTGCCAATATGCTGTATTTCACTTGGATGAATCCTTATCGATTCCACGACTGTACTTAGTGGAATGGCGAAGACATCAGATTCACTTTTCACCAGCAGGCTCTGAACTATGGCCAGCGTTAATGGTAGATTTATCGTAATCGTGCTTCCTTTACCTACGGCACTTTGAATGTCTATGTTTCCTTTCAATTTTGAAATTTGTCGTTTGACAACGTCCATTCCAACGCCTCTTCCGGAAAGATTAGTCACATTTTCAACCGTAGAGAACCCGGCTTCAAAGA
>CAXNGG010000217.1:0-3173 GCA_964201885.1 Oligoflexales bacterium | reverse complement strand
CCGTTCTCACCCACGTGGATGGGGAAGACTTATCGATTTTAGTCACAGTAGGACCTGCCTTACATGGTCGTCTAAAAGCTGGCGAGTGGATTAAAGAATTAGCTGAAACCGCAAAAGGAAAAGGCGGAGGCAGACCTGATCGAGCACGTGCCGGTTCAAAGTTCCCTGAAAAAGCAGGGGACGTTTTGAAGAAAGCTGAAGACAACATATTATCTTTAGGAAATAGGAAATAGGAAATAGGAAACAGGAAATCACCCAAGGTCTACTAGAAAAACAGAAAGCCCTTAGTATAATCCCAAGGAATGACTTTAAATTCTACATATATGAAATCGACAATAAAATGAGAGAAACAAAATGAAGTCTGTGAGAAATTAATCCTTTTAGCCGCAGCGAAGGGCGTAGTTTTGTCTTTCGCCTCAGCTTGTGGCTCAAGCGATAAATACAAAAACGAGACCCCACCAGCAGACCCAAATGCGCACGTGACTCAAGAACTTAGCTAGGCTGAATTCACCAGTTTGTGCGACGCTCGAGGCGGCTTAGTGGAAGCCCATATGATTTGCGGCAATACCAACACGTGTGCAGGATTGTCCTATAATAAGTTTAGCAAAGAACGCTTTGAACACACCTGAGCTGCAAAAAATTGTTGTGGGGCTGAAACAGTAACTAGAAATCTTATGCGAACCTAATCATTAATGTCATATGGACAGACATCGAATATCCCGATGCGGCACCGATTTTGTTGACCAATAAAACTTTTTGTCCACAGCGGCCATCAACCTAAGTCGATGGATCCAAGCTACCCCCGATTCCGGAACTACATTTCCGCATGCAAGAGTGCACGATCTTAACCGTGGCCGACGATGCAAAGTTCGCCCCCAAATATATAGGACTGCCTTAAACCAAAAGCGACAGTGCCATGACAAAAATTTGGCCTTCAAAACGGATAGGGTACAAAAAATGTGCGGACAATAACAATTTGGGTTTTTTTCAAAGAGACTTCCACCTCCCATAGAGTCTTCAATGTCAGCTCAAAGCAGCCACAGGATCCAATTCAAATGTAATTTCTTAGGAGGCGGACTGCTCAGAGGGATGCCTAAAGTTACAGGTTTAAAGCCTAAAGAACCAAATTCTCTCGACTCGATTGCCGACTTCCACATCGAAAGCTCCCGTGGGAATCAATGATATTTCTGAAAGCTTGTGTTCAAATCGAACGATATTTTGATGGGTATGGCACACTATGACGTCTCCGGTTCTACGTCTGGCCTTGCTCAGAAAGGACATAATCAAATTGGTCCCAACACCGGCTATGATGAAATTTGAAGCCTCCTCAGGAGGTGAGTATTGCAGCACATCGTCCTGAACAAAACTTGCTCGAGATGTTAGGTTAAGATTTGTGATCCGCTTTTTGGTTTCTTCAATGAGGTGAGATTTTATCTCTACAAAAGTCACATGCTCTACTTTGTTTTGCAGCAGAGCTTCCATTCCTATCAGGCCTAGATCAGAGCATAGATCAAAGGCCCTTAGTTTGGGATCAAGGAGTGAAAGAATACGTTCTACACGGGCAGTCTTTTTTTTAACCATGGGATCAACTTACCTTAAGAGACCTTGTTATACTTCTTCGAACAAGGAAGAGATCTAAACCATTAAATTCTAAAATTGATCGCCGAGCAGTCCGACCGTGGAAGCCTTCCCCCCATGGAGCTAATCCTCATAAAAGCTTCGACTTCATGAAATTTTGGGCGGCCATCTAGGGCTAATGCTTCGGTGCATAGAATGATCACCATATGGTATCCATCCTTCACGTTAGGTTTTGTCATTAGAACTGGAAACGTTTTGGCAACACCTTTGTCAAAAGTTGCCATAGAGGAACCTATGGTCACCAAATCCAACATATTTTGGCCTTGGTCAGAGACAAAGCCGACCCAGCCCACGGCCCTAAAATTGCTGGTATACTCGACTTGAAATCTCTCGCTATAAGCTCCCAACCCCTGAATTGCCTTCCCAGAAGCAGGCTCGATAAATCTCACAGACTCTGGCACTTTGATAGAAATTTCGCTAGATCGATTTAAGGATCTAGGTGCACCAATATGAATTTTTGAAATGTCCAAGAAACCATAAGCCAAGAGCGCGACCATTGAAAAAACGAGCGCTAGACCTACGTATTCTCGATGGATTCTTTTTGTTTGCCGTAAAATAGGACCCTCATTCGAAATCGAATCCTGGCTCACATTTCCCAAAAGAATTTGCCCTATATTGTCTACTGCAACTTCTTGCTCTGACTCTGACATATCGTAAACCTTTTAAAGAGCCTATGTTAAAACCAAAACTTTGAGTCTAAAGCAACATCTACCTCAAAAAAGACCACCTGCCGACCAGCCCCCTAAGATACTTAACTAGCCAATTTCATGTCATTTTAGTTTACTGACGTATTCCTAAAATCTCGACATTCGCGGTCAGCATATAATATACGAAAAAATACGGAATCCAGAGGCTAGAAACTACCTAGAAGACTTCATTTTAAGTCTTTAAATCTGGGGGTTTTGACAACCGGCAACACACCCTAAAAAGAGCGCCGACATTTATGGCACCTAAAAGAAGTCGTGCCCCATGTATACGCCCTAATAAAGGAAGTATACATGGGGCCTTGGGCTTAAAGTTTACCGGCTAATCTATCTTCCATCACTTGGCAGTGCGTCGTTATTTCTTGCTTTAGCATGGCTGCTCTCGGGAGTGCGCGATAAAGAAATCTTTCGGCGTACTTTCTGCGGGTAGAGTCCACCTCAGCATCCCAAATCAGTGCTTCAGCAATCGCTTCTAAACACTTGAGCTCGCAAATTCTTTCGGCATGAAGCATCGCCAAATGCATGTCTTCAATCTTTGTTAAAGACTTACCGGCTGATGCCAAGCCTTTAATGATATCCTTTATGGAAGCATCTGAAGGAATGACGTTTGAGGTTGTAATCTTGAGTAGGAGTCCAAGCACTGAAGAACTTACAATCGACTTTAACGAATAGAGCTCTTTTTTGAGTGAGTCTCCCGTAAACGACTTCAGTTTTGCGCCTAAGGCATGCTCTATAAGCTCCGTAGGACGACGAATCGCAACTTTAAATGTATCTTTTACACACATAAGAGCCTGAATTTGACTCGTTCCTTCGTAGAGGGAATAAATTAAC
>CAXNGG010000216.1:0-3192 GCA_964201885.1 Oligoflexales bacterium | reverse complement strand
CAATAGCCGGCTTGATGATGTCTTTCCACGAGATAATCTTGCATGGACCATTCAGGATAGATTTTAGTGACAGAGCTTGTCAAAAAAGCACTTAGATCAGAGGATAGGGAATTGAGTCCGAATCCCCAACGATTGTGCTCACGGCGGCTTGATCTTAAGCGCCCGCCACACGTTTTTTCTGCTTCTAAGACATGGATCTTCAAGTTTTGTTTAGAGTTGATGAGCTGGACTGCCGCCAAGACTCCCGACATGCCGCCGCCTGCGATGACTACATCAAAAGTTTGCATAGAAGTCTCCTCATTACTTTTGAGTCGAGTTTAGCAGATCTCTCCCCCGTTGAAACAAATTTATTTAATCAAATGGCAGGTTTGAGATTGAATCAAGCCGTTTTATAGTCCTCGGCCTTATGGGAGTGCTTATGACTTACCTCATTGAGGTCAAAAACCTATCAAAGTCGTTTCAATCTTTTGAAGCGGTCAAAGATTTAAGCTTACATGTTAAGCAGGGCGAGTGCCTGGCCATTTTAGGTCCCAATGGCGCCGGAAAAACAACTACCTTTGAAATGCTGGAAGGGCTTCTTAAGCCTGATACAGGTGAGATTTTATTATTTGGAAAAACTTGGGATAAAGATCGTTCTGAAATTCTTCCAAGAATTGGAGTTCAGCTTCAGGAAACCAGCTTATATAAACGCTTCACGGTGAGAGAGACTTTGGAGCTGTTTGGTAGCTTTTATAAACAAAGAAAACCCATCAAAGAGCTCTTGGAGTTGGTCGAGCTGAGCGACAAAATAGACGTAGAACTTAGGAAATTGTCCGGTGGCCAAAAACAGCGCGTCTATATTGCTGCTGCTTTAATCAATGATCCCGAACTTATTTTTCTAGATGAACCCACCACTGGTTTAGACCCATTGGCGCGCCGAGGGGTTTGGAACATCATTGAAAACTTGAAAAAAGAAGGGGTAGGGATTTTGCTTTCAACCCATCATATGGAAGAGGCAGAGCATCTTGCAAGTCGCATTGTGATACTAGACGGCGGAAAAATCATTGCTCACGGCACATCAAAAGAACTTATTGAGGCGTTTTCTGGCGGAGAAAAAGTAACCGTTAGACATGGAACTTTGGAAGATGTCTTCCTAAATCTTACGGGAAAAGAGTTGGCAAATGTATAGTCTATTTGTAATGATCAAATGCCGTTGGCTTGAGTTCAGACGGGAACCTTCAGCTTTTTATTATGTGATCTTGTTTCCCATTATTTCGATAGTTGGGTTAGGCTTTATTTTCAACTCCCCCCACAGAAGGCCTTTTTCCATTGGCGTGGATTCAAGCTCTCAGTTTAATAGCTCGCTTTATGAACTTCGAGGTGATGAACAATTCAAGGTTATAGATGGAAGTCAAGATTCCTTGGAGACTGAGTTAAAAAGAGGACATATCCAAATCATTGTGCGGCTTACAGACAAGGAAGCTCACTTTGTTTATGATCCCCATAATAATGATGCTTACACGGCAAGACTGGCTGTAAGTGCAGCCCTCGAGAAATCTGCCGGCCAAAGTCCGAAGTTTCTGCCGGTGGAGACTCCGGTATCTGCCGCAGGTCTTCGTTATGTAGACTTTTTAATTCCCGGACTTCTTGCTTTTAGCATTGTTTCAACGAGTTTGTTTGGAACCGGGCAGCTGATAGTAGCTAACCGGCGAGACAACCTATTGAAGCGTTATTTTGTAACTCCCATGAAACCTTTAAGTTATATGGTCTCTCATATTGTCGGAAGACTCTTGATTCTCGCCATGGAAATTTCTGTGGTTTTGATTAGTGGATGGCTGATCTTTGGTTTTAAAGTCCAAGGTTCTCTGCTCACCTTTATCTTTTTTTCAGTGCTGGGTGCCGCCGCCTTTACATCACTTGCCCTCGTCGCTGCGAGTAAAACTTCTAACTCTTCTGCCTATGCAGGGATTGTAAATGCAATCGTAATGCCCATGGCTTTGATGGGCGGTGTCTGGTTTTCAAGATCTAATTTCCCTGAATGGCTGGTCCACATCTCGGATTATTTCCCTCTTACCATGCTTGTGGATTCCCTGAGATTGATTGCATTGGAAGGGGCGTCTTTTGGTGATGCCTGGGCTATGGCAGGAAAGCTTTTACCCATGATAGTTATCTGCGCAGCTGGGGCTTCAAGACTCTTTAAATGGTATTAGACCGGAATTTAAAGGGTTTTTGGGGCTAAGTCTTTTACTTCCTTGCCTAACGCGGTAGCTTTTAACCAATGTTTTTTTCGCGTAGGTGTTTCCATGCGCTGCACTTGAAATCCACCTTGTGTGAGGGCATCTTTTGTTTTTCTAGCGACAGAATAGGACATTAGAACAGCCTGAGGATTAGAGTATCGGATCAACAAGGCGAACCACTTCGAACTCCAAAGCTCTGGGTTTTTCTCCGGGGAAAAAGGATCTTGCCAAAAAAAGTCAAAGGTCATGGGAAGCGCATTGATGTGCGCGGCATCACCTATAAGAATTTTCCACTCACATACCTTTTTGGTTTGGGGATGAATGAGCTTTGTTAAGTATGAGGGGTCTAAGTCAGTTTCCGGCAGTGTAGTGACGTGCTTAAGAGATAAGCTCCACTCCATCCAAAGTCGAGGCCACTTGGATTGCCAAGAGGCTAAACCACCCGCCATTTGCGAAACGAGTTCAGGCTCTTTTTCTAAACTCACGATGATCAAATCACAGGCCCCATGGACGTACCATTCTGAAATCGTGGATAGAGCGTTGTAGGCCAGCCCTAGCCCGATATCTAGAACGCTTACCTGGAGGCTCTCTTGCAGTCTTTCTTTGATGCCAGATCGATTTATATAAAGCTCGCGAGACTCTAGCAAAGCGCCCTCAATGCTATGGTAGCACTCACCAGAGGCGGGATCTCGAATGGTCAAACTCCCGTCTTGTGTCTCAACGATGTCCTCGAAACGCATAACGACTCCAAACCACGAAAATTAAGGATGTTTCTTATTCGCCGTTCCCTCTAAATACAAGTAGATTCTTAAAACGTAGGACTTGAAGAAAAGGGCCGCCGCTCTGTATAAGCATTGAAAACCATTGAGTTGGTTGAGCTCTTGAGGATCAGGCAAAACTCAGCTCTCACTTCAGCGGCAGCTGTTAGAGAGCATTTTCTTTCTGAGCTCTCTTCATTTTAGACAGCAGTTCCCGG
>CAXNGG010000215.1:0-3222 GCA_964201885.1 Oligoflexales bacterium | reverse complement strand
TCTGACTTTCCAAGCGACTCTGGGATTCCATGCAAAAATGCAGAGGCATTTTGGCAGCAAGTTTGTATAGGTTTCATATGACGGAGTGTCGATTTAAAATCTAAGGGCCGCACCACCCCAAACCGCAAAATACATATCTACACCACCTGGGACTCCAAAGAGGGTGTAATTTCTGAGTTCAAGTTTTGCACTTAAGAGCTTGCCAAAATGAAACTGCTGTCCAATGCCTGCGGTGATCATGGGACTTGTGGTCGCTGTGGGTGTGGGTCTGCCATTCTTGCCGTACTCTGAGGTTTCTTCTGGCCTGACCCCAGGCACGGTGCGAGTTGAACCCTCCCCGGGGAATATCCCACGGTAAGCTCTGCCGTCGCTGGCCGTCTTTTTTTCACCGTAGTAGTCACTCATCATCACTCCGACACCCAAGGTCGTATAAACGTCAAAATGGTTTACTGCTGACATAAAGAAGAGCTGTTTTCCGTAGACTGGGACCCAGACCCAGCCAGCAGAAATTATATTTTTTATCTCGCGAATAGCGGGATAGGCTGGTCCGACGCTGGCATTCTTAGGGTCGGCATTTTCAAGGTCGGCAGCCCCATCTTTGGTGGCGCATTCTGCCCCTACATAACTGCCTCGATCATTATAGAAGTTTTCGACACAAGTTCTGGCAGATTCATCAGAATTGAGGGATAGGGCAAACTCAGCCGTGATCCCCGAAGTCTCTGACAAATAATAGGTGCCATTTAAATGAATCAGATAGGAAGATACATAGCTTTGATTGAGGATTTTTCCAAAATCTGCCGCGAGCTCAAATTTTTTCTCTTTAGGATACATTTTCTTCTTAATTTCAACGGTTTCCACAGCCGTATCCGTGTCAGCAGCGTGGGAGCGCTGGGAAACTAAGAAGATGCATGTCGCAAAAATTACCGAAATGATACGATGAGTCACAGTCTTGCCCCTGAAAAATTACCGCTAATAGGGATTTTAACATATCCACGCTACAAACGGTTTATTTAGCCAGAGCCACAAATGCCTGCTCCAATTTAGCCACACGAGCCAGGGCTGTCCTTTTCGCCTCTTGAAGGTTTTGTAAAGATTGGTCTTTAAGAGATTGTTTGACGGAAATATAAAATTTAATTTTAGGCTCCGTACCGGAGGGTCTTACGCTTATTTTTGACCCGTCTTCTAAAAAGAATTGCAATACATCAGACTTTGGCAAGTCGATTTGCTGGGTCGAGTTCTGAACTCGATTAGTTTCTAGTAGCGTTTCTAAGTCCCAAATCTTTACAATCTTTAGGCCGTCGAGGGTTTGGGGAGGATGGTTTCTAAAATTAACCATCATGGCTTCAATTTTGTCAGCTCCTTCTTTTCCAGGAAGGACTAATGTGTAAAGAGATTCTTGATAGACGCCATGGCGTAGAAAGATATCATCTAGTACTTGAGTCAGAGTTTTTCCTAGGGAGCGGTAGTGGGCTAACATTTCAGCCGCAAGCGAGCAGCCAATGATCGCATCTTTATCTCTGACGAAACTATCGCACATAAAGCCGTAGCTTTCTTCACCACCGCAAACAAATTTGCGGTAAGGAGTTCGCTTCCCTGATTCGTACGCTTCAATCAAGTCACAAATCCATTTAAACCCTGTAAGCGTGTCTTCACAGGAGGCTCCCCAATGGAGAGCGATATCTTTTTCTAGCTCACTCGTAACGATGGTTTTGATCACTAAGGGGTCTTGAGGCAAATTGCCCTTTTCCTTTAAGGAGCTTAGGATATATTCCGTAAGCAGACAGCAAAGCTGATTGCCATTGAACTGAACAAACTTTTCGTTTTCCCGCACCACAACCGCAATGCGGTCGCTGTCTGGATCTGTGGCTAAAATTAAATCAGCATGAATCTTCTCTCCTAGGGCAATGGCCATAGCTAGGGCTTCATGATCTTCGGGGTTGGGGGAGGCGACCGTCGGAAAATCGCCATTAGGTGTCGATTGCTCAGCTACCAGGTGCACATCTTCAAAACCAAACATCTTAAGAGCTCTAGGCACTGCCGTAATCCCGGTTCCATGTATGGGCGTATAAACGATTTTAGGTTGAAAGGCCGGTCGCCTAATTTGAACTCCCGCTAATCGAGAGAAATAAGCGTCATCCAATTCATCTCCGACCTCTTTAATCAGACCTTTTTGCAGGGCTTCTTCATAGGGGGTAAATTTTAGACTGGAGTAGTCCTGTATCGCTCCGTAAAGTTTGATAATAGCTTGATCGTGGGGGGGGACTAATTGACCACCAGTATTCCAGTAGACTTTATAGCCATTGTAGGCAGCGGGATTATGGCTGGCAGTGACACAGATGCCAGCCTGACAGCCAAAATGCCTTACGGCAAAACTTAGCATCGGTGTGGGGCGAAGCTCCGTGGTGATCAGGGAGCGGATGCCATAGGCAGCCAAAACTTCTGCAGAAGCCTTCGCAAACTCGCGCGCATGATTTCTACAGTCATGGGAAAGGGCCACTTGAATGGCGATGCCAGGAAATTGTTCTTTCAAATAATGGGCTAAGGCTGTCGTAGCCTTTCTGACATTGTAGAGATTCATGCGTGAGGTTCCAGCACCCATAATGCCCCTAAGACCTCCCGTTCCAAACTCGAGGTCTCGGTAAAATCTTTCGATCAATTCGCGATCATTTTTAGAATCTAAAAGAGCGGTGATCTCTTCTCTAGTTTTCCGGTCAAAGGCATCTGATGAGGCCCAATACTTGGCACGATTTAAAATGTCGGGATCTATAGTCACAATGGTCTCCTAGGTTAAAAGTTAAAAGTTAAAAACTTATTTTCGTCTCTGGTTTCATTTCTGGTTTCACTTCGAAAGTAGACTGGCTTGGTCAGAACTAAAAGCGGAAGGACTTAACAGTTCACTGCCGGAATGAGTGTCAATTTGCTCGACAGGTGCGTCGTCGTTTGAATGACTTGCGGGTGTAGCAAATAGTGAGCAATACTCGGGCCATGAAAGCGATGAAAGCCTGAAGAGTATTTGCCCGCTAAGGGCAAGCATGCCTCAAGTTCTGTCGTAGGTAAATTAAGCAAAACATTGGGTGCATA
Source organism: Oligoflexales bacterium (assembly GCA_964201885.1). GTDB lineage: Bacteria > Bdellovibrionota_B > Oligoflexia > Oligoflexales > CAIMVM01 > CAIMVM01. The sequence continues at coordinate 141 of CAXNGG010000215.1, read as the reverse complement.
GACTTTAGAAAGGTAAGGCCTTAGCAGATCTTCATCGCCATGCCAAGCAAGAGCAAAAGAGGCATTGGTGCGGTTCGCCATTTCTATGGCCTCCGCAACTTCTTTATAGGGATAGATGTCGACATTGGGGCTAAACATAAC
>CAXNGG010000214.1:0-3276 GCA_964201885.1 Oligoflexales bacterium | reverse complement strand
CGAAAACTCTCTGATAGCTGTCTTGAGCTCGGCAAGTTCTATTGTGGAAAGGCCTTTTTGATTTACTTTCGTAAATAATTTCGGTTGGCTCGAGTCCTTTGTGGCTTCTTCGCGGGTGTGACACGAGATGCAGTTTGTCGAAAGGTTTCTAAAAATAAACTGAGCTTCACGGCCTCTTCCTGACTGCCACGCGTGGTTCATCTCTTTAATGTCTTGTTTAAAATTGGATCCTATATAGTCGAATTCGATGTCCTTGGTGTGGGCGACTAATTGGTCTGATATTTTATCTAGTTTCTTGAAGCCGCGTTCTATAGTCGCCGCATTTTCTTTGGCGGAAAACTTTTGAATGGAAACGCTCAAGGGTAAGATTTCTGAAAAAACGCCATAGACCTCTCCCATAAGTGATTTAGTGGAAGGAGGCTGGGGGGCTGTTTTAGATTTTTCGGAGCTGCTTTTTTTCTGAGTTGAAGACACCGTTTTTTCAGAAGCCTTTGTGGGCGGTTGATCCGTAGCGTGAACTATAGCTGAATTCAACATCATGAATACGGAAACGATTCCAAACAAGTCCTTCATTTTTACACTCCCCTGGGTTTTGATTCTATATATAGCCATTTTTTTTAGCTTTATACTTTAAGTCGTCTCTAAATTCTGGATGAGCTATGGAAATTAAAGCTGTGACCCTCTCGGCGACAGATCTTCCGCGTAGCCTTGCCACACCGTATTCCGTGACGATGGTATCCACATCATTGCGGGATATAGAAACTTTGGCGCCAGGGTTTAGCTCAAAGACGATTTTGGAATGGTCGCCGCTTTTAGAATTCATGGCGATGATTCCCTGACCGCCTGGTGCCCTTTGGGCACCCACATGGGTGTCACTGGCACCACCTACGCCACTAACTTCTTGGTGTCCAATGGATTCCGATACAACTTGCCCCGTGATGTCTATTTCAATGGCAGTGTTGATTGAAGTCATTAAATGATTGCGACCAATTCGGTAAGGGTCGTTGACAACGGAGGCAGGGTGTAGTTCTACGAGGGGATTTCCTGAAAGAAAGTTATAAAGTTTTTGGGTGCCATAAGCAAAAGCGCCGACCATTTTGCCGGGCCAAATGGTTTTATGGGCTCCGGTGATGACGCCTTTTTCAACGAGTTCCATCATCGTGTCATTGATCATTTCCGTATGGATACCTAAGTCTTTTTTGAAATAAAGGGCTTCTCCAAGGGCGTCGGGAATGGAGCCTATTCCTAATTGTAAAGTCGCGCCGTCGGGAATTAGCTCTGCGACGAGTTCACCAATTTTGTGATCATTTTTTGTTAATACGGGGCGAGTTAGTGTGGGAAGTTCTGCGGGATTCCATAGGAAGAAGTCCACGTCATCAAGGGATACTGTGGTGGCACCATAAGTCATCGGCACGTGGGGGTTGATCTCTAAAATCACAATCTTGGCAGCTCTAAGGGCCTCGCATTCATAGCAGGCACCCGTGCCTAAGCTTACAAAGCCTCTTGGATCGGGAAGTGAGCAGCTTCCCCAAAAGATATCAATCGGTCCTCGGCTTTTAAGATTTTGAATCCATTGAGACAAATGTTGAGGAACATAATGCAGTGTGTTGTGACCTTGGTGGGCTCGAACTGCAGGTGTCAAAAACATGATCGAGGAGTGAATGTGTCCTTCTAAACTTGCCTCGGTAAACACGTCGTAGGGCTTTGACGGGTTGGCGCAATAAAGTTCAATTTGACTCAAGGAGTTGGCTCTCGTGGCGATTTGTCCTAAAAAACCCTGAGGCTCAGCTGCGGCCATCGACGACACAATGCGGTCGTTTGACTTTACAAGCGCTAAAGCGGAAGAAATGTCGATCAGTTTGGGGCCTATGATTTCAGTAATTTCAATGGGAATCGTCACGGGTGTCCTCAATTTAGTAAGCCATATTTATCAAGTCTATAACGCAGCGTATGCCTTGTAATTCCAAGTAGCTTGGAAGCCTTGGTTTGGTTGTTTCTCGAGCGGTCTAAAGCCTGAAGAAGGAGACTTCTCTCGATTTCTTCTAGCGAAACACCAGTATCTGGGAGGATCATATTTGTCATTTCCAAGTCTAGCCCTTTTTTTACCGCAACGGAGTTGTCTAGTATATTAGAATGGCTTGGGGTCGGCATGCCATTGTTTTTTTGATTTTGAGGTTCTTCTAGCTGCAAATGTTTAGGGCTAAGAATGTCCGGCTCAAATAAAACGAGGGCTCTTTTAATAGCGTTCTTTAGCTCTCTGATATTTCCAGGCCAACTATGGGCCTCCAAAAACTTAAAGGTGTCTGATGAAATGAGAGGCTTTTTTATTTCAAGTTCTCGGGCGACCTGCTCTACTAAATGTTCCGTTAGATAGGGGATGTCTGAGATGCGCTCTGTAAGACTTGGAACCTTTATATTGATGACATTAAGGCGGTAGTAGAGATCTGTCCGAAATTGCTCATTGCCTATTTCGCTAAGTAAATTACGATTGGTGGCTGCGACGATTCTTGCGGGAAGTTCAATGTCTTTGGTGCCTCCCAGACGTTTAAATCTTTTGTATTCAAGTACTCGAAGCAATTTAGCCTGAATCTTTAGGGGCATTTCTCCGATTTCATCAAGAAAGATGGTGCCGGATTTTGCGATTTCAAGTAGTCCTAATTTTCGTTCTCGAGCGTCTGTAAAAGCTCCTTTTTCATAACCAAAGAGCTCACTTTCGAGTAGATTTTCTGGGATGCTGGCGCAGTTGATCTCCACAAAAGGTTGACTAGCCCTGGAAGACCAGGTGTGGAGAGCTCTTGCCGCAAGCTCTTTTCCGGTCCCGCTTGGACCTGTGATGAGAACGGTGTCGACTTTACTTGTAGCGATGCGCTGCAGTTGGTTGACCAGATCTTTCATGCATGGGTGCTCGCCAATGATTTTAAACTCACCTAGATCCCGCTCTCTGCCCTGGAAACTTGAAACTTTTTGTCTTAAGCTCGACACCTCACCGGCTCGCTGCACCGCGGTGATTAGATTCTTGAAGTCAAAAGGTTTTTGCAAGTAGTCAAAGGCCCCGAGTCTCAAAGCAGCTATAGCAGAATTCACAGCGCTATGGGCCGTAATTAAAATCACGGGAACTTCTGGTCGCTCCTTTCTCCAAGTAGTCAAAAGGTCGAGACCATTTCCGTCAGGAAGGCGAAGATCAGATATGACGAGGTCAGGGCTAAAGCTTCGAAAGCGATCCAGGGCATCTCGGCAGCTACCTGCGCGGATCACTTCGGCACCTAAGGATTTTAG
>CAXNGG010000213.1:0-3283 GCA_964201885.1 Oligoflexales bacterium | reverse complement strand
AGGCCCAGAAGGGCCTGACTCCTCAAACTTTCAAGCGCCACAAAGGGAATGCCCGCCTGAATTAAATCTGATTCCATCTCAGGCCAGTGAGACGCTAAATAGATATCACCATCTTCTAAGAAGGTTTTAAATTCGCTCCGCTCAAACGGAAACTCAGAGTATCCTTGGAAGCTACTCTTGGCCCAGAATCCGTGAGAACTTGTAACTTTCAATAAGACCTGTGTCTTCTTTTTTTGCAGTCCATGGCATCCGAGCCAAAGAGCAGAAAATCCAGCCACGAACATAGGATTCTCCATACAAAAGAAACCATAGGCCCATGCCATGGCCACTTTTATCCCCGTAAAACTTCCTGGACCGGTGCCAACCGCTAGATACTCGATTTGGGCCGGTTTGACTCCAAGTTTATGGAGCATGGAATTTAAAATACTATTGATCTGATTCGACGCCCCTAGAGTGGTATCGTGATACTCGGACATAACCGACCATCGTCCAGCCGCTGATTGGCCTAAAACCACAATCGACAGTCCAGGCAAAGATGCATCCATCCAAAGACCATAATGAGTCATGGCGTCCCCTTCAGAAACGAACCCCAAAAACGGCCAATGTCGTTATAAGTAGATAAAACCACTAATGCCAAAACAAATGCAAACCCAATTTTTTGATAGTTTTCCATGGCCTCGACGCTGAGGGGCTTCTTCCGAATGGCTTCAATGGACTGCATGACTAAGTGGCCGCCATCTAAAACGGGTATAGGAAACAAATTTATCAAAAAAAGATTAATCGAGATCATCGCCATAGTTGTGAGGTAAACAAAGATCCCTGCTTCGGCAGACTCTTTCGCTGCTTTTGCAATAAGCATAGGACCGCCAAGCGCTTGCAAAGGAACCTTACCCGTAAATAGCCCGACTAAACTACCAAAAATAGTCTTTGTGGCATGGAGTGTCCTCTTCATCCCATATTCCAAGCTAGCCAGTCCCGAATAAACTTCAGTAACCCGCTCTTCAGAACTTGTACCACCCTTGATTTTACCCGGAAGAGTGTAAACTGTTTCCTTACCTTTTGCTTTTTGAAGATCTGTGGGCCGAAGCTTAACTTCTAACGTGATTCGCTTACCATCCCTAAGCACATCCATGCTGACTACTGGGTTCTTGTTTTCCATTGCTTTTTCAGAAAGATCGAACATATCAGCTATGGGAAGTGACGCGAAGGACAAAATAAAGTCGCCTTTTTCTAGCCCACTACCCTCAGATGCCTCATCGACCAACAGGGACCCATCTTCCACACCTAGATACTTCATCACCAATCGACCTTTTTCAAAGTGACTTAAGTCACCTTGATTCAAAGTTGATTTTTCCAAAACTTCTTTCAACTCTTGGACACTCATCGACACATTTACCAGCCGAGTTTCTTCACCATTCTTTACCCTGAAAGCGATGGAACTACTTTCTTGAAAAGCCTGGGAAGAGGCCATCAAAAGTGCGTTCCAATTCGAAACGTCTTTCTTCAGGACCTCTGTTGTTCCATCTTTCTTTGAATATTCCAGTGCCAGTATCTCATCGCCAGTTTTCAAACCTGATTTAGCTGCTGGACTCTCCGGCAAAACCCCAATAAACCTTGGCAAAACAGCCGGACTAACGCCTATTCGGCCGACCTTGACTTTGGCGCCATTGAGATCTTCATCTTGCTTAGCTTCGGGCTGCATCACGACGCGCTTTTCCAAACCGTCTCGCAAAACTAAAACTTCTATAGGATTTTGATGTTTTTCAGAAACATTGACTAACAAATCATCCCAATGATTCACGGGGACGCCGTCCACTTGAGTGATTTTATCACCGGGGAGCAACCCGGCGAGATGGGCAGGGCTTCCAGGCCTCACGTGACCGAGAACCGATGTTGCATGATCAATGCCATGCATGCCCACTGCCACAAACACCACAAACGCAAGAAGTAGATTGGCACACGGTCCAGCAAAAGTCATCAAGGCCCTTTTCCAAACCGCAAAATTTGCTAACTCGCGCCCCTCAAATTCTTTAGGTATCGACTCGCCTGGGAAGGCTCCCACAAATTTTACAAAGCCGCCTAACGGAAGAAGGGAGATTTGATAGGTTGTTTCCCCTCTCTTAAATCCAAAAATCTTGGGCCCAAAACCAATCGAGAAGGTCTCTATCCCAAAGCCAAAATACTTACCCACAAGATAGTGTCCTAACTCATGAACAAATATAAGAATGCCTATTAAAAGTAAAATCGAGATTACGGGATTCGAAAAGAATGAAGCCATAGTTTCCCCTACTTGGGTAGCAAAAAGTTATAAACAAAAACCCACACCACCGGAGCTGCTATAATTATGGCATCAACTCGATCTAAGAATCCACCATGACCTGGAAAAATGATGCCAGAATCTTTTACACCAGCAAAACGCTTAAACCCTGATTCCAACAAATCGCCCAATATCCCTGCGATCCCCCCAAATAAGGCTGTTATGCCTACTAAAAAATCTGTGCCTAAGGTCTGACCATAATAATGATTCAGTGCCAGTGAGGACAAAATAGCAGTCAAAATTCCAAAAAAAGCCCCCTCCCAAGTCTTCTTAGGCGAAAGATTTGGCGCCAATTTTCGTTTTCCAAATGCTCTCCCCCCAAAATAGGCGCCTGTATCACACCCCATTACAATCGTAAAAAGTAAGAACAAGTATACGGATTTTTCCTTTAAAATATATAAGTCCCACACAGCTAGCCATGGAACTACAGCATACCCCATCGTCACCAAAAGTCCTATGGTTCGAATCATCGAACGATCAATGGAATTCGCTGTAAAAACTCCAACGAGCATTAAAACGACAAATCCGAGCGCAATGCCACTACGACCAGTATCATAGTCACCCTGGGTCGCTACAAAAAACAAAATAACGGAAATGACAATTCCAGCTACATACCAAAACGTCCCAACTATTTTCTTAGATCTGCGCTCTTCCCCTAAAATTTTCGCTTCCAGAGAAGGCACTAGCATCGATGACATTTCATGAACGGATATGGCGACGCAAGCTAAGAAAACAGCCAACATTTGCCACCTCTCACCCCGGACGATAATCCATAGCAAGATAGGCAGCGCTAAAGTTGCGGTGAGGACGCGTTGAATAAGCATTAGTATTCCTCTCGCTTTAGTTCTTCTAATTCTTCTATAGTAAGAGGTCGACTCGCCTCTTTTATCTGGCCAAATCGCCTTTGGCGACCCTGAAAAGACTGGACGGCCTCTAAAAAATGAGCTTCTGAAAAATCAGGCCAAC
>CAXNGG010000212.1:0-3297 GCA_964201885.1 Oligoflexales bacterium | reverse complement strand
TGCTCTCAATATAATCAAAACCGTGAAAGGAAAGCTCAGTGTGCCTCTTGTTCACATTAAATCAGCAGCCAATCCCGAGTATCTAACGGCCATGTTGGTCAGCGCAGGGTTCCCACTTTTGGCAACTTGATTTAGATAAGACAGCCGTGTTAAATCATGGATTCAGATTGGCTGAGGGGATTTTCAATGGATCTTTGCAAAATAGGGAATCCTTCATGACTAATTGGCAATCTCGATGGTTAGCCCAAGATACTCCTTGGGACTTAAACGGAGCCCATCCCGAGACGGAGCGGCTGATGCAGCTTTTAATCGGCTGGCGGGTCTCTCTCTCGAAAGTCTTGATTCCAGGTTGTGGGCGAGCCCATGATGCAGCAGTATTCTTAAAACAGGGATTGGAAGTCACGGGTGTCGATCTTTCTGAGGAGGCGATACGCACCGCTAAAGACCTTTGGAAAGATACAAAAGGCCTTGACCTTATAGCGTCGAGCAATGAAGAATTTGCCCAGAATCATAAAGAAGCCTACAGCTTAGTTTTTGATCGGGCCATGCTTTGTGCTCTTTCGCCGGAATTGCGGCCGAGCTACGTCCAAGCCGTGACAGATGCCCTTATCCCTGGTGGTATTTTTTCCTCAATAACCTTTCATAGGCTACATGGCGATTTTAGAGGGCCTCCCTTTGCCATTCAGGAAGAAGCCATGACTAGCCTTTTTACCGAGTCTTTCAACTTAATGGGATGTTACCGAGTAGCTGTACCATCTCCCTTACCTGTCGTTGCTGAGGAGACGCTTTGGATATGGAAAAAAGCAGAGTAGAACCCACGGTGGTTCAAAAAGTGGATCAACTTGTAAACCAGATTCTTCACCATAAAAAAGCATATTATGCAGGCAAGCCTGAGATTTCGGATCCTAAGTATGATTTTCTTGAAGACTCTCTACGTGCTTTGATTCCTGATCACCCCGTCTTGTCACTTGTCGGCGATGGAAGTGAATCTCAATTTAGAAAAGCCAGCCATCGCGTGCCGATGCTTTCTCTTGCCAAAACCTATGCCAAAAGTGACGTCTTGGCATGGGCTGAGGATCAACCGGTGATGGCCACTTTGAAAATTGACGGCAATAGCCTGTCCCTCATTTATCAAGAGGGAGAGTTGAAACTAGGGAAAACTAGGGGAAACGGGCGTGAGGGCGAGGATGTCACGGACAAAATTAGATGGGTATCTGAGTGCATTCCCAAAATACAAATGTCGGGAGAGGTGGAGGTTAGAGGCGAGCTCTATTGCTCAGATACTTCTTTTATGAGCCTCGCCGAAGAAATGGTTTCAAGGGGCATGGAAAGACCTTCGAATCCAAGAAATATTGTTTCTGGCATTTTAGGGCGCAAACAGCATCAAGATCTGGCCAGATATTTCGATTTTTTTGCATTTGATCTTATTGATGCCACTGGTTTTGCGCCATTTGATACGGAAGTTCAGAAATTTGAAAAGCTTGAAGCTTCTGGCTTTAAACTTCCAGACCATAGACTTTGTGCCTCTCCTTTGGAAATGGAGGCCTATTTAGACTTTGCCCAAAAATTTATGAACGAAGGAGATGTACAGGTAGATGGCGTTGTTTTTTCCTTTAATTCTCTCGTGAAACATCGAGAACTCGGCTCCACCTCTCACCACCCTAGATATAAGCTTTCCTTCAAATGGGCAGGTGAAACCGCCGTAACGAAAATTAAAGACATTCTTTGGGCCACAAGTCGACTGGGCATCGTTACTCCCGTCGCGATCGTCGAGCCCGTATATCTCAGTGGAGCTAATTTAACAAATGTTACGCTCCATAATGCAGCCCATATGCGCTCTTACAATTTAAAGATCGGCGATCAAATTGAGATCATTCGCTCAGGGGAGGTCATTCCTAAGTTTCTTTCCGTGGTTTCACCTGCGCAAGGAGCCTGCCAATTGCCCGAGCTGTGCACCTCTTGCGGCAGTGGTCTGACCTTTGATGGAGTAAGACTTCTTTGCCCTCAAAAAGAAATTTGCCCGGCCCAGCGCAGTGGAGGCATTTTAAACTGGATCAAAGCTGTTGATATCGAAGATCTGTCCGAAAAAAGACTTCAGCAACTCATGGATGGAAAGCTTGTGGAGTCTATTCCTGACTTATATAGGCTCACGGCCGAAGACCTTTTAAAGCTTCCCGCCACCAAAGAAAAGATGGCTCAGAAACTATTTGCCAACATACAGGCTTCCAAGCAGCCCGCTCTTACTAAATTTCTTCGCGGTCTAGGTATCGGTGGTTTAGGGCAAGCCAGTTGGGTTGAAATCTGTCATCACCATGGAACCTTGGCAGCAGTAAGACATTTGAAAACTGAGGATTTGCTTAAGCTTGACGGATTCGCCGACAAAACGGCGAATGCCGTCGTGGAGGGGCTTCACCGCATGGCTCCCGTCATCGATGAGCTGTTAAAGATAGGCATCCTTCCCACAGAAGTGGAAGGAAAAGATGGAAATAAAGACATGGGTCCCTTTTCGGGAATGACCTTTGCCATTACAGGAACTCTTTCTAAGCCTCGAGAGGAGTTTGAAAGCCTCATCGAGGATCAAGGCGGAAAAGTTGTGAGTTCAGTCTCCAAAAAGACATCTGTCCTTCTCACCAATGAATCCCAGTCCTCTTCTTCCAAAGCAAAAAAAGCAGGGGATCTAGGCATTGAAATATGGAATGAAGCTGATTTCTTGGCGAAAATTCCCCAAGAAAATGGGTGATTTTGCCAAAAAAATAATGTTTCTAAAATCTAAGGAATCGTAATCGTGACGTTCTGGGAATAGGCCCGATTGTCTAAATAGATCGTGGTTCCAGTGCACCCGGGCTGAACCGACATATCAGAAATTCCCCCTAAGGAAGGGATGATCAACTGAGTCGGATTAGGACCAAGGGCTGCGTTGCTCCATGCCACATTGGGGCTTGCCGATACGCTTCCAGGCGTATTGCCTGAAAAGGCAGAGGATTCGTAGATGTTCACACAGTATGTGGAGGAGAGGGGAGTGGAAAGGGCCATAGAGGCAATTTCTAAGGTAGGTTGTGATGCATTCGGAAATTCAATGGAATAGCTTGAAGTGGAAGATGGCCCAGATGAGTCTCCACCACAAGGGGAACCCACCAGGAGACGGGATTTATAGGAGGTCGCCTTCGGAACTGAGAAGGAGTAAGCTTCAGACAAATCGCCCGAGGCATTTGTCGTAACTTCAAACTCAGCGTGAATCAGCTCTGAATCCACAGTCGATTCTAAAGAAAGACAATGTGTTCCCGCAGGCAAAGCCCC
>CAXNGG010000211.1:0-3309 GCA_964201885.1 Oligoflexales bacterium | reverse complement strand
CGTTTGACTGGCTAAGTTTTCAATTCTCGAGCCGCTCACCGAAACGTTTTTAGAGATGACTTCCACGCCAAATTTTTTTGCTAGGCGTACCGCATGGCTATTGATTTCGAGGCCATCTGACCAGTTTCGATGTCGCTGATCAAACGGGGCATCGGCATTTAATCCCGCAGTCATGGAGTCGCCTAATGCTCCTGTATAAATTTTTTGATTTGCTTGACCCGAAGACATTTGACTGAAGGTAAGCATCCAAGCTGAAAAAATAAACACCTTGAGCATTGATACGGTTTCCTAGGAAAGAGAGATCCATTTATGATTTTTTAAAAACGAAGAAAGTTTTGATTCCCTGTTTTTGACAGGGGGCATCCTACTACCGAAAATTTAAAATGTAATGCTAATTCTTGCGACACTTAGGAATAATTTTCTATCCCTTATGGGCGACGCTTTTGTTTTTTTGCGCGTTGTTTCGGACACTTAGATTTGTGCGTGAGGTCAGAATCTTTCTTTCCCTTGTTCTCTGTGGGAGTAACAAGAGTGACAAGAGTGACAAGAGTGGTGTAGGGTGGCCTTTTCACTCTTGGGGAGTGACTATAAGCTCAAAAATCTAAAATATTGCCATCGAAACATAAGGTTAAGTGAGTTCTAGCCATGTCTTCAGGTTATTGCTATAATCCTCCCATGGCTTTTACTAATTTTGAAACTAAAGAAATAAACTGTAAGATCCTTTATTTGGGTCCTACTGGTGCTGGTAAATCAAGTAATTTACAGGCTATTTTCAACCAAACCTCACCCGAAGTTAAAGCTGGCCTTTTGGAGCTTTCTCAGGAGGGTGTAAGTCCGTCGGTTTTTTTTGAATTTTTGCCTGTAAGTGTCGGATTTGTAAGAAATTATCACTTAAAACTCCATCTCTATACGATCCCTTCTCATGTTCTTTATGAGACGGTTCGAAGTGTCATTATGAAAGGGGTCGATGGGTTTGTATTCATCGCCGATTCTAGTCCTGAAAAGTTAGCTTCCAATATTGAGGAGCTACAAATAGTCCGGAAAATCCTGTCGGAAGAAGGGTTGGTCCACTCAGATATGCCCTCGGTCATTCAGTATAATAAACGCGACATGGCCGGTGCTGTGCCGGTTGAAGTGCTCCGCTCAGAACTTAATCCCTCAAGGCACGTGGATTTTGAAGCGTCCGCAAAGCATGGAATGGGTGTTTTAGAAAGTTTACAAGAAATTGCCGCACAGGTGATTAGGAGGTTGGCCGGCTAATGCATATTTACTGCCCCACATCAAAAGCCGTTTTTTTGTTAGGGATCAAGGATGATCTCGGCATTCTTCGTTTTCCAGTGCAAAGTCAGTTTGCGCCGGGTCTCCTCTTGCAGGTAAAGCCTGGCCTTCCTATTAACGATCAGCTTATGGACCAAGCCGAGGCATTTTTAGGTGAAGTTACCTTAAGAAGCGCCATAGACATTTATCAGCAGTTTTCAAAATCTATCGAGCTGGCAAATGGAGAAAAAGCGACTCTTTATGTAGGGGTGCTAAAAAAATTAGAAAATTTTGATGCCTCCTCTTGGGCACCCATGGCTCCCATATTGAGGGGCTTGAGCTCAAGGCATAATCGTTTGAACTATATGCTTGCTCTACAAGTTTTTGCCGGAGGCTTTGAGCAGCCTGATACCCTTGTTTTTGAGGGTGAAGAGGCAGAGGCACTCATTGACGATATCGGATAGAATTGAGCCCAAGGTCTATCGGTACACTCTTTAAAGAGCGCTCTTCGTCAAAACCTGTCAGTGCGTTTTTTTTTGTAAACCAGCTGCCTGGAGCTGGAAAAACCTAAGGAAGCGGCCAAGTCTGACTCAAAATTAATCAATCTTTCCCTTATCCTACTTTTCAAAGTGCGCCTGGGTCCTTTTATTGGAATTCTCTTTGTAGAATGGCTGACGCTGTGTACCTTTGAGCCTATTCCATTAAGTGGTGACAAGGTAACAAAGAGTGCAAAGCCAGGCATCAACATTTGAGACAAAGCCATTCCTCGAAGTAGCTCAAGACTTGGCTCGACGTGTTTTTGGCTTTAATGGGTTGAGGGTAGATCAGGTTGATGTCTTAAGGGAAATTCTGTCGGGCAGGGATACGTTAGCTGTTTTGCCAACGGGTAGTGGAAAGTCTTTAACCTTTGCGATTCCTGCCCTCATGGGCTCAGGTATTGTCGTCGTCATTTCGCCCTTGGTCGCTTTAATACGCGATCAGGTTATAAAGTTTCGAAAAATAGGGATTCCAGCAGCTGCATTTGATAGCCAACAAACCCCGGAGCAAAAAAAGCAGGTTGTGGACGCACTTCGTGCTGGAAGAGTTAAGCTTTTATTTATATCTCCAGAAAGATTTTCTTATCCAAGATTTCGGGATTTTTTACAGTCTTTAAATATAGTCTTGTTTGCTATTGATGAGGCCCATTGTATTAGCCAATGGGGATTCAATTTTAGACCTGAATATCGCAAACTTGGCGAATACCTGGATGCCATTCCGAAACGGATACCCCGTTTAGCGTTGACTGCCACCGCGACCAAAAAAGTAAGAAGTGATATCCTTGAAACCTTGCGTCTTAGAGAACCAGCTGTGATTCTTAGAAATCCGGTGCGGTCTAATCTGGAAATAGGTGTTTTTAGAACCCCAAAGGTTGAGCTCGCCCTAGATCTTTTAGTGGCAAAGATTTGGGAATGCACAGGTCAAGGCATTGTTTATGCGGGCACTCGCCAAAATGTTGAAAATGTTGCTAGAAGATTGCGGGAAGAAAACATTCAAGTTAAAGCGTATCATGCCGGTCTATCCTCGGAACAGAGGTCATTAGCACAAAGAGATTTTTTATCAGGAGAAGCGCGAGTTGTCGTGGCGACCAATGCTTTTGGGTTAGGTGTCGATAAATCTGATATAAGATTTGTACATCATTTGGGATTGACTCAAAGTCTCGAACAGTATCTCCAAGAAATCGGCCGAGCAGGGCGAGATGGTGGGTTTGCAAATTGCAGCATGGTATACACGACACGAGATTATCATATTCAAAAATTTATCATTGAAAAGAGTCTACCTGAACCAGCCATTTTAAAGAAAGCCTTTGAAATGGCAAGGGACTATGGGATGGAGGAATACTCCTCCTTTGACTTTTTGAAGAGAGCGATGATGGCGAGTCATCTTTCCAAGGATCATTTGGAGACGTCCATAGATTTACTCATCAAAGAAGGTTATTTAGTTCGAGTTCCTACGGCGCATGGCGACTATCGAATTCAAGTCGTCGAGAAAGAAGGAATAGAAATTTTCTTTTCA
>CAXNGG010000210.1:0-3328 GCA_964201885.1 Oligoflexales bacterium | reverse complement strand
TTGACAGTATATCTTGTTAATGGTGATCTGTTGTTTGAGCAATTGACATAGGCCCATAGACGGCAGCACACCAAGGCTTTGAAGTATACGGACCTAGAATAATGGCTAAAAATTGAAGGTATAGAGTAGCTTGGAATACTGTTAAAAGTTCCTGTCAAACTCCTAGTATCAGGAAACATCTGATTTTCAAGAGCACAGAAGAGCCAACTTACTGATATTTATACAAAATAGCGTCGTCTGAAATCAGCCGCACCCAAAGTCTTTCACGCTAGCTCAAAGCAAAAACCTTAGGCAAACCCTAAAGAATCTGAATCCATACTCTAACCTCCTATAATTACGCTTTTATATTTTGGTGGGAATAATTTATTCAATTTTTATCTGAATCACCCGAACTCATAATTGGTGCAAATTAGAGGAGCTCCCATGGCAAAACGCAGTCTAGCGATAGCATTAGCTACGATTACGTCTATTTCTAGCAAATCCTGGTCGGCGGAACTAGACGCGTCTAGCATTCGCGGGGAGCCCAGGGATAAAGTCGTGGGAGTGGTTCAAAACAGATATTTTACAAAATCTTGGCGCCCCAATATTTCTTATATAACGGGAAGGTTTCTAGAAGAATCATTTACTAAGACCACTTACAAAGGTGGTCGCATGAGCCTCTTCCCCAACGAATGGATAGGACTCGAAATCCAGTCTGGAACCACTACCGTCGAGGATTCTCCAGACCGCACCGCACTTAATCACCTCAAATACTGTAATAAAGAAGCTGACTGTACTAACCCAGAGACAGCCGTCTTGGTATCTCCTGACCCAGAACTTAATCGCGTCTCAAAATTTACGGAATACAGTTTAGTCGCCGTGCCTTTTTATGGAAAAATCAATATTGCTAACCAGTTCTTAATTTATTCAGATATCTATACGGTTCTTGGGTTTGGCCGTCTTGACACGGAGCAAGGAACGAAAAAAGATGTTATCTGGGGATTTGGTCAGCGATTTTATCTCAATCGCTTTTTCAACATACAGTATGATTTTAGACAACGTCGCTGGTCAGAAAAAAGAGCTGAAGAGAACTCCCTGCATACGGTCTGGTGCTTAGATCTCGGAATCGGAGCCTTCCTATGGAAGTAAATGGAGTAAAGAATGCATTGCTGGTTATAGGATTAGCACTATGGCTATCCCCAAAAGCTTCGGGGAAAATTACGGATTTTACAAAGAAAATACTGGCGGCTTCAGACCCGAAGAACTCCCCAAAACAAAACTGGGAAAATTTAGAGAAACTTTACCCAGAACTAGAGACTGCCGACAGCAAAGAAAAAGCACTCTTTTATAGCCAAGAGGCAGATACGGTCTACAAGGCAGGACTTCCAAGACTCGCAACCGCACTCTTAGTAGAAGCTCAAAAGAACATGGAAGCTAAAAATTTCCCGAAATGGTTAGGTCGAAACTGGCAAGATGCGGCAAAGGCCTCAAAAAAATCGGACCTATCCCAAATACTCACCCAAATCACTTTAAATGAAGTCCTTCCGCCAGGGTTTGGCCAGGATTGGGACTACTTCAATGGATTAAGATTAGAGAAATCGGGCACAAAAGAGGACGCAAAAAAAGCGTTCCTAAATGTTGATCAAAACTCTTGGTACTACCCCAACGTCCTTTTCCATCGTGCCATCATAGCGGTAAGTGAAGATAACTTTGAAGAAGCCAAAAAGAACCTAAGGACATCGATTGTACGCCTAGATCTTAGACAAGGAGCGAGTTACCCTGAAAAAGTCAGGGTGAAGCTTCGCAGTGAGTTATGGCTGAACCTGGCTCGGATCTATTATGAAACCTCAAAATTTGAACTTTCTATTCAAGCCTATCGCAATGTGGAACGGGCGACGCCTTTTTACTCAGATGCCCTATTTGAGCAGTCCTGGGCCCTCTTTATGGCAGGTTACCCCAATCATGCCCTTGGAAGTCTCTATAGTCTAAATAGCCCGTGGTACAGCGCACGCTACAAACCTGAGGCCGACATGTTAAAGAGCATCATCTACTTTTGGTTGTGCGACTACAATGAATCGAGAGTCTCTTTAGCGCAATTTATAACCAAGCACCAAACTACCATCAAAGGTCTCGACGATTTTCTTAAGAAAAAAGATACGACTCCCAAAGAAGCCTGGGACATATTTGAAAACTTCATTACCGGAGTCAGTTCGGAATCCATTGGAATTGACCGAAATCTTTTGGCGGAAGCCATCTATCAGGAAAGCTTAGTCCCTTTTAGAGAGCATTTGGCAGGCCTCTATGATGAGAAGAAGAAGCTCCAAGTTAAAGGCATCTTCGGCAGCAAATCCCTAGATCATGTCTTAGGGGTGCTTGACCGTCAAATTGAGATGTCTAAGCTCCTCCTCGGAGAACAGCTTCTACGAGAGCTCATGGTTCTCCACCAGGACTTTATAAGACTAAGAGATCACGCAGAACTACTCTATGTGGAACTGCTTACTAGTGAAAAAGATAAACTCCTCGGAAAAGAGCTATACAAGGATTCAAAAATCACAGACTCGTCTTCAAAAAAGCCAAGTGTCTGGAATTTGGGAGTGAAGCAAACTTGGGCAGCCTCGGATAAGAATGAATTTTGGACCGATGAAGTTGGGTTCTATGTGTTTAAAGAAAAATCAATGTGCTCGCCTGTATCAAAGGAGTAAGATATGTTTATCAAATGGCTATCCATGAGTTACCTCTGTTTCTTTCTTTCTAGCAGCTTGAGCTATGGTCAAGACGCGATCAAAAAGACGTCTCGAGCAGAGGCGGCGCCTAGCATCGACAAGTTTACAGCATTCAACACCACGCCTGATACTTCAGGCAACAAACTCCAAGCTGACGCCATACGTGTCACAACCATTAAAACGGTTTCTAATATTTTAAAAACCTCAAAACCGACTGGTGCGAAGAAATTGGAACTCACTTTAAGGCTTGCAGAGCTTCTTTTGGAACGCCATGACTATCTCCGCGAGACGGAGTATGGCATATTTCAAGCCAATTGGGAGGCTTGGTCCAAAGAAAAACAACTCAACGCTAGCCTCACGAAACCTGAACCTAAACCCAACAATACAAACTCTAAGCTAGAATTATCAAATGGCATAGCTATCCTAAGAAAACTAGTCACGGAGTTTCCAAGCAGTCCTAAAACCCCTAAAGCACTTTATATCCTTGGCCAGTCGATGCTATTGGCAGGAAACGACAATGCTGATGAATACCTCACACGTCTTGTCAAGGGTTTTCCTGACTCGGAAGTTTTTCCTGACGGATGTCTTGCCTTAGGCGAGTTCTATTTTGACCGGCGAAAGATGTC
>CAXNGG010000209.1:0-3343 GCA_964201885.1 Oligoflexales bacterium | reverse complement strand
CTGTGCAGTCAATCCAGGGATTTGGAGTTGAAGATGGCCAATAGGACGTGGTTTAAAACTTTTATCATATATGTAGTCATAGCTCTGACCTCCGCCCCAACTGCATGGGGTGCTAAGGTATTGAGTTCCGTAATGTACTCAAGCCATAGCGATGCGCCCGGTGTGAAGTCGTTTATTTACCCACCAGGGCTACCAGTTGTAGTAAAGCCAAACGTATCTGAGTTTACTATAGAGCAGTATTTTGCAGGGCATGTTTCCTCAGAGGAACTCACATTTCGTGTCAGGGGCCCTTGGCGTGACCTAGAGGAAGAGCAGGGAAAGACTGCGGCAGCGAGCTGGTCTAACCACTTTTTTTACGTAGGCAAGCCCTTTTGTGGTTTAGTAAACTTTGCGTCAACGCAAACCAAATGCACGACAATGGTTTCCGTCGATCGAACCATGTATTCTGGAGTCATTCAACTTGATATTGGATATCGAAATTTAGCTGGTCAACGCGCATTTTTACCAGACGGCAGTTTTTATTTTGTGGTTCCTGAAACCAGGACATTTGCACTAGATCCCCATGAGTTTACAGATCATTCCACTCACCTGAGCATCCCAAATCCTCCCAAAGAGATGGAGTATTTAAAGAAAAGAGTGGTTCAGATATTACAAGATGGCGATCTGTCTCTAGGGAGCGGGTTCATTGTCAATAATTTGTCTCCTTTGATAAGCCTAATCTCCAAAACGGCTTTTCTCCCAGTTCTAGGAAATTATGTAGTTACAGCTGCTCATTTATTTCCTCCGCCACAGTCCTCAGTTGAGATCAATGGCGCGTACGATTTAAGAGTCAATGAGTTCCAAATTTATTCTAGCGCCCGATTGGTTTACTATCATAGGGAGTCAGACATTGCTGTTTTGTCCATAGACCCAATTTCCCTAAGGTCCATTAATAATGCCCTTGGTGAGCCGATAGGTTCTCCTTTGATGGGCTTAGATTGGGCGAGGAATGTCGAAACTGATACTTCACTTGTCGCCCTAGGATTTCCATCGATCAAGTCAGGCGAATTGGTGCAAAGAGCTGGATTTTTATCAACGGAAAATTGGCCAACACAAGACACTTCAAACTTTGGTCCCTTCCGCAAACTTAAGCTTACGTCTATTGGGCCGACTGATGGAGATTTGGCGCAGGCAGGTATGTCTGGAGGGCCGATCCTGAACAATGATGGCTTGGTAGTCGGGCTTGCTTCCGAGCGGCCGATGAACAGTAATTCTCTTATTGGCATTGATTTGGTAACGCCTATTGTTATTCCAGAGGCTAATAACCCAGATTGTAACTATACTTTCGATCCCTTTGTGCGGCTGTTTGTTTTGCGTTCTGAATCCGCGGGATGTCGGTATGGAGATTTTGGCAGCGGATATGGCTCTGAAGCTATGCATGGGACGTGGCGCATCCAGGAGGTTTTGGGATTCTCAGATGAAGGCGAACCACGAGGGAAGGGCGGCTACTTTCTTACGAATGGTCACACCGTTATTAATGGTCATACGGTTATCAATGGCCATACAGTTATCTACGGACATACGGTAATTGGAGGCAAAGCAGTCGTTAAGTTTTGCTCCGCGGATCAAGAGAAATGCGCCTTGGTCTTAACTAAGGATAACATTGACGAAGTGAATCGTTCCATATCAGGTGGCTTTGCGTTCGATCGCGATTCCTTTAGAGAGATGGAACCAAAGGGAATTCGCGTCCTAGAGTCGCCTATTCAAAATAAGAAAGCATTGGAAGGTGCTGCTTTTTCTAATAATTTAGTGATTGGAATTAAGTCAGAAGAAGATGGCGCTAGGTTTCGATCTATTTATTCACTTAGAGATTTTGTAATTTGGCTGCAAAAAAATGTCAGCAAACAAAACTTACCAGAACTTGTGTGCCTAAATAACGAAGATTGCGACAATTAATAAAAGTCCTTTGTGGATTTTTTATGTCGCAGAAATGACGTGAAACAGTCGAGATTATTCCAATGATTTTTGGGTTCCTCAACCTGCTTTTCAAGTCCTATTTAAAAAGCCAACGACGCGCTTATTTTCGGTAGAGCTCTTTATAGATTTTAGGCAAAATGTGAAGCATTTTTGATTCTGGATGTGTTGAGAGGAACCCTAAGATAAGTTGAGTTGCATTTCTTAAAATAGAGATGTCGATGCCCTCGGGACTTGGTTCCATTTGCGAGGAAACTTTTTGATCTTCATTTTTTGAGCGTGCCGTGGTGAGGATGTCCTTGTCCATTTTAAACTCGAAGTAGGACGGCCCACTGCGAAAAATAAGCAGAATATTTTGAATATTTCCATCTTTTTCCAAGATTTGCAAATCGCTGGGACCATCCCCTCTATACATGGATTGTCCAGCAACGTTGAACTTGCCTTTGGTGTGGGAAGGATCGAGCGCGGAAAAGGTTGATCCTACTCGTAAATTTTCTAGAACATCGCGAAGGAAGACTAGGGTTTTAATGTCTTTGTGTATAAATGATAAACCCACCGTCTGCCCGTCGTTTTTTTCATGAACGACTTGGACAAAGACTTGGGCGCTTTGGTCCAAAAACGTTAACTTTGCTTCGATTGATTTTTGATCTGCCACAAGAGGATTTTGCAGCCAAGCCTCCTTAAAATCAGCCAAAATCCCGCCGTAACTGAGATCTTTGGTAGAGCCTTTCGCACCAGTAGCGGTAATTTCAAGGCTAGCTAAATCTGACGTCAATACAAAATATCTTGCATGAAGTCTCAACTCGGAGCTGAGATGGTAGGCTGAAGAGCTGTCCTTGATCGTGCCTGTTTTATCGCCTCTATTAAAAGATAGAATTTTTTTAACATCATCCAGAAATCCCATAAGGGAACCCCTCTCTCTAGGTACAGATTTGTGCTTTGTTCTATTCTACATCAAATGAACACAATATTTAGTCGCTGGTTATATTTTAATCTTGTTTTAAGCGCCGTTCTTTGCTAGGGTGAAGGGGCTTAGAAATTTTTCTTAGCAGACAATTTAGGCTCTTAAATACCAAGCCTGATGTCCGACTGGAAACGGTCGACCTCGGGCTTTTTTGTTGTGGGCAGCTTTTATTGGGATTTGGTAACCGCAAGATATCGCAGGTATATGTGCATAGAACACGACTCAATGAAGCGCTTGAACTCATCCAAAATAGGTTGAATCATGCCCAATTGCCCTATCGAGTTATAGAAACCGAGTGGGTCCAGATAGATCGAGCCCTTAGAGTTTATATAGACTCTTTAGATTCACTTCAGGGCGTGAACATGGATGATTGCGCGGCAGTTAGTAAGTAAGTCAATGATATTGGGGAGCTAGACTCATTGGTTA
>CAXNGG010000208.1:0-3356 GCA_964201885.1 Oligoflexales bacterium | reverse complement strand
ACAAAAGCCCATCCTGCGATCCCTAAGAGGCGATCTTTGGGGCAAATTCCAGACAAAAGCAAAGACGGAACTCTACCATTTTTAGACCCCAAATCAAAGAGAGGCTTACAGACTCCGTCCAAAGCTCTGGATAAGACGCCAAATCTCCTTGCAGTTACTTGGGTTTAGCAAACACGTCCCAACTTAAAATTTAATTTATTCTTTCCTTTCCAACCGCGCCAAGGATTTGCTACAAGGCCTGGTCCCTCCCAAAAATGAACCGGGGACTTGGAGACTTTTATGACTACCTCACGCTCAGGTTTTGTGGCGCTTATTGGCCGCCCAAACGCAGGAAAATCAACGTTACTTAATGCTTGTATCGGCCAGAAAATTGCTGGTGTTTCGAGAAAGCCGCAAACCACGAGAAACCGCATCCTAGGAATCGATATGGTGGGCACCTCACAAGTAATCTACCTCGACACGCCTGGAATTCATAAAAGCTCCAAGTCACTTTTAAATCGTGCTATGAACAAGGCCGCCTGGGCTACCCTTGCCGATGCAGATGTCATTTGTTATTTGATTGACGCCAGCCGCAAGTGGGTTGACGAAGATTCTGAGTTTCTAAAATCTGTTGCGGAACGGCTCGAGGTTCCTTTGTTGGTTCTAGCCACCAAAGCTGACAACGCTAAAAAAGTGGAAATCGAAGAAAACTTTGATGTCATAGTCCAAAAAATAGAAGACCTAAAAGCCAATCATAGCGACATTAAGTTTTTGCGCGACGAGGTTCTCCTGATGTCCTCCAAACGCCCTGAAGACATAGCTAACTTTAAAGAGCTGGTGGCAGCAGCAATCCCTGAAGGCGAGTACCTTTTTGATCCTGAAAACATCACGGATCGCCCCGACAAATTTGTGGTAGGAGAGCTTATTAGAGAGCAGCTTTTCAGATCTCTTGGCGATGAAATCCCTTACGGAACTGGGGTCACTATCGATAAAATAAGTTCTGAAAAGACGAAATCTAATCTTGAAATCACCAATGTATTAGCCACTATCATTGTGTCAACAGAGTCTCACAAACGTATCGTTATCGGTAAAGCCGGTTCCATGCTCAAGCAAGTCGGCAGCGCAGCAAGAGAGTCTCTCGAAAGACACTATGAAAAGAAAGTCTTCCTCGAACTCTTTGTAAGAGTGCAAAATGACTGGATTAACTCTGAAAAATGGATCTCTGAGCTTCAGTCTATGTCCGAAGACGGCTATCTATAGATTTTAAGCTCTAGATCTTAGGCAACACTCCATTGTCCTCTGGGCCCAAGCTTAAAAACTTGGGCTTTCTATTTGGCTGTATATAGACCTGTAAAAGTGTTCCCCGTGAGTTCAAGGACAAAAAACCTCCCTTCAGCATCGTCAAGATTTCCAAAATGTTCCTATGATTTGGTAAGTTACGCCTCAAAATACCGCTCTTTCCTCGTCGTCAAAAAACCGCGTCTCGCGTCCTACGAATGAAAAACCAGTCTCTTTTCCATAGCTTAGTATTCGATTTCCCATCGTTACTTTTAGTAAGAATCAGAGGTTTTTTGGGGTCTAAATTTGCCCATTTCCATAATACTAAGATGTAAGAATCCTTTTTGGGCTCTACCATGAAAATTTACATGAATAAAGTCAGTCAGATACATCGCCGCCGCCAGAATTTTGAGCGCCTACTTATTCTTGCCCATTTAGTTTTGAGGGCCTGCGTACGATAATGGATCTACATTAAACACGGAGGCTTTAAATGGTATATTCAAGAAATCTAAAGGTGGTTGCTATTTCCGCGCTTGCTTTGAGCATGTTCGGATGCGGCAAAAAGAAAAGCAAATCTGCAACCGACAGCGGGAGCAGCGATTTAACTATTTCTGGTTCATTGTCTCTTTCTGGTACTGACTCTTCAGGGGCTTTGGCATTGTCAAAGGGCTTTGAGGGCAATTTGGGCTTAACAAATTTCAATGTGAGCGCAGAAGATCTCTCTATCTATTGCGTGACCTTTACGCTCCCTCCAGCTGCTGGTACAGGCGAAGTTTCTGCAGACGGTGCATTTAGCTTAAACATCTCAAACGGAAAAGATGCTTCCGTAGGTTGCTTTATCCTTAATGGAACGACACAACTTGGAACAATCGTATTCGAAGATCCTAGTGAAAAAGATCTTTCTGGTGGCGCATCTTCTGCTGATAAAACAGCATTTAGCGGCAATGCCAACCTCGGAGCGATCAGCCTTGACCTAGAAACAGGAAAAGCAGTTGTCGATCTTTCTAAAGTAGAAGTTACTAAAAAAGTCGATGCTTCAGCAGCCGCATCTTTTGACTTTACAGGAACCTATAAAATCACAGCCGGTGGACTCACGCAACCAACGGGCTACACCGCACCCTGCACCAGAGTCGAAGGACAACAAGGCGATAGTTGCCGTGGCCCAGGTGAAGGCGAGCCCGTTTATTTTAGAAGAATCGCCGGCAAATCCACAGAAGACGGAAAAGACGTCTATGGTGTGATGGCTTGGGACTCTAAAGCAAAACACGTAGCTTGCGGCGAAAAACTAGGTATGTCTTACGCCGACGCTAAAACTAATGCCAAAGTAGATCTCTCTGCTTCAGGTGTTGCTGAAGGTGCCTTTACGTGGTCATCAGATTTTGTTGACGGTTGGAAAAAAACAGGCGCTTCTGCTAGATTTGCGAGACCCATCGTTAAGCCCATCACTGTTAATGGTGTCGATGGTCTTGCAGAAGGTCTCTACACCAACAGCGGTGCAACTTATGTTGGCTTTGATTTCCGTCCAGCAAACGACAAAGCAGGTGGATGTGTGAATGCGAGTGGAGCCCCCGTTCAAGGTAAAGACATTAATTGGTCAACTATTAATGTGCAAGTTAGCGCGCGGGAAGAAATTGTTGCGGGATCAAAGATTTACAAAAGTCAAAGCAAAAATGCTGATGGCAGCGTAGTTTGTACCTTTGTCGGTGGACGTTTCACTAAAGTCGGCTCAGACATTACAAATGAAGCTTCGGGAACATTTACTGAACTAGCTTACGCACAAGGCCAAGAAAGAAAGAAGCCCGACCTGAACAACCTCCCAACTTGCGCTAGTCTTTCAAGCAATCCACTTGAAGAGGCGAGATGTTATGCAGACTCTTTGTGGCAGGCTGCTGACCAGAACCAAGACGCTTGCATCCGAAGAGTGAACTTCAATTGGGGTGCTAAGACTGTTGAGCAATTCTTAGGGCCCACAAACGGCCCGGCTAAAGCCTTCGGCGAGCACATCTTTGAAAAGTTCCGTTATGATTCTGCCACTTCAGGATCGTTCCGCATGGAAGAAGAGCAATTCCAAGGTCTTGACACAGGTAACGGTTGGACAG
>CAXNGG010000207.1:0-3362 GCA_964201885.1 Oligoflexales bacterium | reverse complement strand
AAATCTCCTCTGGAACACTACGAGCTGAAAAGCCAATCCCTACGCCCAAACGCCTTGGTCGCTGAAAGATTTTTTCAGACCCCAAGCACAACGCTTGCTTGTGATCCCGGGAAACAAATCCAGCTATGCTTAACATCCCGTCCACCGCACTTTGATGATAAGCTTGCAAGAGAGGCAAGTTTAGAGAAGCATCGTACTCTAAAATCTGAGCGGAAAAAGTCTCGCGTTCTAAAAAAAGATCAAGAGCCGCTGAAACTTGGTCTTTTGTAGGGCAAAAGATCCCTTTCCCTTTTGTCAGAAGCCCAATTTGCGACTTGGGCTTGACCAAAAAAGGACCAGCCATATTTTGGATTTGGTCCAATATATCTTGGTTGGACTTGCCTGCGAAAGTCTCTGGCATCTTAAGGCCAACTTCTTTTGCTTGGATCGCCAATTTGCTCTTATCGAGCAAGTTCATAATGGCATCGAGGCTCGGTTGATACAAGGAATAGCTCCGACTAAGCCTGGTGGCTTGAGACGCCACAATGTAGGCCATGTCGTCACTGGTTGGATACAGATAAAGGCCGGGATGACTTTCTCCAAAAGACACCAGCCAATCGCCATAGGCTTTAAAATCTAATGGCGAAGGGGACGCCACTCGCTTCACCACATACCTGGAATACGCCCCAGAGGTCAGTGGACGATGATCCGCAAAATAGACAGGTAACCCTAAAGATCCTAGGCTTCTCGCAGCTGCCAAAGACCCATAATAATCCCCCAAGGACAAAAGTGTCCCTGGGCTCTTTTCGAATGGGTTCATTTCGCCACCCCACTTCTCTCCCTAGTCGTTCGAATCCACTCTTGGGGTTTCTTTTTCAAAAGAACAACGAGACGCCACACCGCGTAGTAAGGGGCAAACCACAGGCTTTTCAAATACTTTAGAGGCAGCTTCATAATAAAAAAAGGAGATACGAGATAAGCGAGCATGCTTAAAAAATTGAAACTTGCCACCAGACTCACAACACCAAAGCAATTTTGGATTTCATACAACCCGGCCAGGAGCAAGAACGCAAGAAAGACAATTCCACACAAAATGGAGAGAGAAGGCATCCACAAATCAATCGCCCACAAAAGACGCTTTATCAGGGATACATCTGATTGAAATAGGGCTTTCGAATACTCTTTTTTCAGATAAGAACGACCATGCTCCCATCGGGCGCGTTGGGAAATAGAAGCTTGAGGTTGGGATGGCATCTCAGCGAATATGGTGGCTTCCCCTATAAACCAAACCCGCTCCCCCTGAAGACGAAGGCGCCAAGAGAACTCTAAATCCTCTGCCAAGGAAGAGGCACTCCAAGGGCGGCGTATATAGCCTGTCCTTGAAAATCCCATGCCATTTCCCCTAAGGTGTGCCCCTAGACCGGCATGGTCTAACCCCTGGAGATAGACTCCATTAAACAACGATAGGGCATAACTAAGCAACTGAGTGCGGATGGAGGCGTCGCGATTTCCGACACTGGAATAACACTGGGCAAAATCAGCCCCCTTTTGCATAGCGTCAGCAAGCTGCTTTAAGACATCTGAAGCTACAGTGGAATCTGCGTCAAGCACCATAAAGCCATCGATTTCGGAGAATCTTGGATCTTTCAGCACCTTAGCAAAGCTGTCCTCAAGAGCAAAGCCCTTACCTCTGCGCACAGTATCAGTTCGAACGTAAACGAAGGCACCCTCGGCCTCGGAAATTTCTGCCGTGCGATCGGAGCAGTTATCCGCAAGTATGAGAATCTCAAAGCTGTCCTTAGGGTAGTCCACAGCCAACACACTTTGAATCGTGTAGGAAATCGAGGCTTCCTCATTATGTGCTGGAACCACCACCAAAAGCTTAGGGAGCGAAGCTGATCCTGAACTCACTTGAGAAGAACTTTTGCCACGGTTTCGACTCTTATAGGTCAGAAGAGCCAAAAAGAAACAAAAAGGGAACGCCACCCAAGTCCCAAGGGATGCTAGGAACCAAATCCATTCATTCATAGTAGAACTTCCAAAAAATCGACTAAGATATCTTAATATGATAATCTAACCTATAAGATCAGCAAAGATATCAGCTAGGTATTCCTAAAAAATTATTTTGAAGGAGCTCCCACCTTTGGATGGACCAATACAAACTCGCGAACGAGGCATCACCCCTCCTAAGATTGATCAAGAATTTATTTTAAAAATCGTGAGGCGTCATTGGCAGCCCGCCACACTCCTCTTTTTTACAATCTTGATCGTGGGTGCTTGTTTTACATTTTTTGTGAAAAATTCCTATCGCTCAAAAGTGGTTGCTTCCTTTAACCGTAATGACTCCGCTATTTTGAGCCTGGAAGGCGGTCTAGCGATAGGGAACGAGCGAAGCGACTGGAACTTTGAGACAAGAATGACCGACCCTTATTTTTTGAGTAAGCTTGGCGACTATCTTAACTTGGATACGACAAGCTCCTTTCAAAAGTTCACCTCGCAATTCAAGCCTTTGCGGGTAGAGTCTGAGTCAGACCGTAATGCCAATCTCGTAAGTTACTTTTCTAAGCGTCTGATCCCGGAAGTCAATAGCGAGATTAGACAGCTTAGCATAAATATCATACTGGATGATGTCCCAGAAAAGTCACAAGATCTTGCAGCCCTTGCTATGGAGAGCTTCATCACCTCTGAGCTCACCTCGACGGCGAGTCGACTGTCGGTTAAAATCGATGCTTTATCAGCAGCTCTGAAAAGATCCCAGGAGAGACTTCAAGAATTAAAAGGCAAGATCCAGTCAGGATCCAACGCACAAAACCGCGCAGCCCCGGCTGCCACGCCTCTTGAAGTGCGTCAAAAAGAATCGGATTTATTAGACCGCATCAAGGCTTCTGAAAGAGAGTACTCTGCGGTGGTGGACGATCAAACCAAGCGCCGAACCATCCTTGAAAGTGAGTACCAGCGACTTTCTGCAAGGCTTTACTCCACCCACCCAGACTTGGAAGCTAAGCGCACCGAATTGGAAAACACTGTAAATAATACCAGTGCCGTCGAAAATTCAGCCCGAAACTTGAGCCGCCTCCGTCGTGAGCTTCTTCTCACAAGAACCGACTCCATCATGCCAGGGCTTGGAATTCTTTCTGACGATCCTTTCAACTCCTTGGACGGACGCTTAGAAGTTACTCAAATCGCCACCTTAAAGCAGTCCATTACTGAATTAGAGTTAGAACGTGAGAGCCTTTTAAAACAGGCCGCAGACCCTACCCTTCGCACACGACTGAAAGTCATTAGACCTGCTACATACGACGTAAAACCTGTGTCGCGCAAGAAGTTACAGGTTTTGCTAGCTTCCCTAGTTCTGGCTGCTTTTGGTTCTATTTCTTTCGTTT
>CAXNGG010000206.1:0-3362 GCA_964201885.1 Oligoflexales bacterium | reverse complement strand
CTACAAAATCTCAAAAGCAATCAATTGCGGGATTCTTCCGCCTCAAAACGCAGCAAAATGCTGTAATTAAAGCCAGATGCTGAAAAGAGAAACAGGGCCGGAGTGAGGCGGAATAGATCGCAAAGAGGGGTTGATTTTCCTACTCACTCCATATATGTTCTGAAGACGTCTAAATTCATTTTCATTGAGCGTAGGAAATTCCACGTCGTAGAAATCGGAATCAAAAAAGTATTTTCCAGTTGCCACGGTTCTTCGGAGAATGCGGTGAGGGATGTCCTGGCTTCTCGCAAGTTGCAGTGTCGTGAGTTCTGTCCGGATCACTGCAGGTCGAGAAAAATCATACTCTTTTGAATTCACGGGCGATCCACAGCCAGCGGAAAACACTATGATAAACGTTGGGACGATAGAGAGTCTCAGTAGTAAATTCATAATCCATCCTTTGCGCGGTCCATGTTGTGCTTCTTTAGCATCATCCTGTCTAACTTCCTAGGAAAACACAGTCAAGAAGGCATTTTCAAGACGAAAGGAAAGGTAAAGTACTCAAAAGCACATGAGCAGAGGACTACTCCACTAAATACAGCAGCTTGAGCAAGATGCAGGCTAAAGTCTTCCAATTTGATGCGCCTAAGTATCAGCGTGGTAGGGGAAAGGATGGTCATTTAAGCAGCTGTCATAAGCCGCAGCGAAGTAAGAAGCCCACTAATTTGAGTGGACAACTTTAACTGAACGGCATAACCCTGGAATGGAGGAGTATGGACGTGTCTCAGAAAACAAGAAAATCGCCTTCCAGCATTCAAAGTCTGATTTGCCTTAGCGAGCGCCAACTGCTGGAACGACGGGAATCCGTTCGCCCTAAACAGGCTTATTGTAAATGCTTTTTGAGTGTACTGACACGAGCCGGATGGGTGGAGAGGCTCAAGTTCGCATCTGAGAGAAGCTAGGTGTGATAGTCCCTCTACTTACTTGGCGGCGTAATTTTCCAACTTACGAAATCTCAACTTAGGTATTTTAATTGCGCGGCAAAACCTGAGTCACAATTGGAATTTTAATGCGGATACACTGTGAGTAGAGGGGCCAATTTTGCTTTTAAAGTCGTTTTCATTTAAAATCATTTCTATCTAGAATTAGCTACACTATGAGAAAATTTAAATTAGGGGTGAACGCCATGGGGAATATGCAATTAATTGTGGTGACAAGTTTATGTTTGATGCTTGGTTGTAGTAAAAAAGAGAAAGATAAGGATTCTTCGTCAGCCTCGGGAAATTCTAAAGTCACAATAAATCCGCAAATTTTGCGCATTGGCGAGGAATCATTCAGGCAAAGCCTTGATAGCGAAGCTTCTCAGAGGTCTGCTAGAACTTTATTAGGGGGGGATTTATATACTACGGATGTCGCTATATCATCCCTCAAATATCCGATCGCGTCCATTTACCTAACTAATGATGCTATTCCTGAAGGCCAGACCGCAACTGCAGGCGGCAACTTGTCTTTTGACGTTTATACTTGTGCCGGAGCAAAAGTAGAAGACTGTCTCGTAGACTTAAATGGTGAGGCTTTGAAAAATCTGCTCACGACAACGGCAGTATCTGCTAAAGTTGGTTCTTTTACACGCATTTCCATCAACATGTGCCCAAAGGACTTAGCTGCAGCGAATACGTATTTTTTACTTAAGGCTTCCGTGACAATCGGAGGCACCAAGTACTATACGAATGCGACAACCGGATTGTCTGCAACTGGCCCTGAAGAAGAAGTAAAAATTTTGAATGGTGGTGGCTGCACATCGCAATCATATTTGCCCAATCCACTTGTCATAGGAGAAAATGATGTCACAGTTGATCCTGCGCTAGTTAAGGCCGCAACATCTACTGAGGCAGGGGCTTCCGTTGCCAAAGCTCCAACTACCGAAGGAAAATTGACTGGAAATTTGGATTTGCGACTTTACTTCGATTTGCTTCATGCCGCTTATGCAACGGACGGATCCAGTAATCCCATGAGTCAGCTTGGTACCACTGGTTGCGCCGGAACGGATGGTCAGAGTCCTTCTATTTGTGTTAATTTTCCTAAAATAATGAGCCCCCTTGATTCAGCTGCGCCTTCGATTAAGCGAATTAAGATAGATAGTAATACAATTTTTGGTTTCTATTTTGCAAGCTCAGATACTCCATTTGGTGCCTATCAACGCGTATTTTTCAATGGTGATCTTACAGGTGTGAATATGGACACTTTGTTGGGTCCCGATTTTGCCAAGATTACAAAAAATGACGACGGTACATTTAAGGTTCGCACACTCAATGACGGACGGTATTACAATTTTGATAGCTTTAAATTTGAAACTCATGCTGGAAGCTTTGATAAAACTGGAGTTTCGACTGCCTATACCGCAACCCTACTTCCTTAGCTAGCCGAGCTCTTTTAAAAAGCTGTGTCGGATTTCGTCAATGGCGCTATTCAAGTCAGCTTCACTTAGCCCTATGAAAATACATTCATAGGGCTTTAATTTGTCCTGAACTGCAGCAGAGCAACGAGCACGAAGCCCCGGCAAGAGCTCCTCCTAGATATCAAGAATAGCCTTTTGAGTTTGGCTCAAGAGAAAATCTATAAGACAGCTCGGCCACTATCGAGGACTGATGGGGGGCGTCCTGGCGGAGTTTTGTTAAAAATCTAAGTTCAGGAGGACTAGACCACATAAACGCCACCTTCATGCTCTTTTTCGTCTAGAAAAATAGACACCTTTAGGTCTCCACAGCCTAAATTCGCGGCGAAAGGGAACAGTTAAGCAAAGTCGCTGAAAATCTATACCGGATGTGGAAAAAAGGTAATACTTGGAAAAGTTGCTTGATTTTTCTACCGAAGGTTCAAAACGTTCTATGGTCGCGTCAAAGAAGCGTCTTTGCCCATGTTGACTATCTTTTCGAACCAAGGCTAATACCGTTGCATGGGAGCATCTAAAAGAGCTTCAATCAGGTAATAGGCTCTATGGTAGGTCGCTCCTCAATAAAATTGAAAGTGCATTTCCAGCGAAGCTGTATCTGTCGACGCCTTCAGCGAGGCTTCCCTTCCGCTCTTAACTTAGCAGCATAAGTTCTATAATGCATAAACCTTGCAGGAGGTTCTCAAAATCTATTGCCGCTTGGAAGGATAGCTCGTCTTAGAAAGCTTGTGGAATATATCTCCCGCGGGCCCTTGTCTAATGAACGTCTGGAAATCACTAAGTCAGGTCAAGTAAAACTTAAACTTAAGACTGCCTATAGTGATGGCTCTTCCCATCTTCTTTTCACCCCTGGTGAGTTTATAGAAAAACTAAGTGCCATCATTCCTCCCCCCAAATCCCATTTAGTCAAATGGAGTGGCTTCTTTGCCCC
>CAXNGG010000205.1:0-3373 GCA_964201885.1 Oligoflexales bacterium | reverse complement strand
GTGTGATCACATCTCGGCAGCGGTTATCCTCCATATAGAGATTGCCAAGTTTCCACCAATAGTAGCCGTTGCTCGGAAAGTCTTTTACGAGACTTTTATAGGCAAGCTCTATCCATTCTTTATTTAGGTTCTTTTCGATGAGCGGCATTAATTTCAAGGCGGTTTTTTCTGATGAAATATAATTCGACGAAGCATCTTCAGTGTCTTCAGGTCCCAGCTCCTTGCCCTGAGCGGCTTTAGCAAGAAGGGAAATCCAAGTAAATTCAAAAGTTTCGCGCAGTCTCGGCAGGGATTTTGTGGCGGCATTAATATTGGCGAAATCACGTTTAGCAAGAGCTGTTAGCATTTTGTCAGCAAGTGGTGCCATTCTCTTGTCGGTTTCCATGGCAATTTTCTGACTTACGGTGGCTGATTTCTTTAAAAACCCTTGGGAGGTATAGAGATCGACTAAAAGCTTGGAGCAAGGACGGTACCAGGGGTTCGCGTTGACACAGGTTTCCAAGGTTTTAATCGCTTCTTTAGGATCCGTCTCAAGTTGAATGGTCGCTTTATGCCAAAAAAGGTTTCCAATGCTGGAGCTGGTATCGGTGGCTTTTCCAAAAGACTCTAAAACCGGGGTGTAAAGCGCTATAGTATCTTTGGACTTATCTCCTAATTCAAGGCATATTCCAGTCATAAAGTACATATTGGGTGAGAAGATTCCTTGGTTCACTCCTTCACGTGACATCTCTAAAACGCGAGCACAGTCATTACTTAAAAGACTGGAAATCATAACAGCTTCCATACCTAGAGAGTTTAGGGCAACAGAAGTGTGTATCTCTTCAGACTTTAGCTGCCAGCTGGGCTGCCAAGGTCCTGACATGAGTCTTTTAAAATCAACCACAGATTGCTTTGTAAGGTTGTCTAGAGGTTCCAAGTCTTTTGTGAGATGAAGTCCAATGGTATTTATGTCGTCAGCTAATGTCTTTTCGTTGCATGTGATTTTAGAAATCTGACTAGAAGGAGTCATTTTCTTTAGGGTTAGACAGTGGCTTGAGGCCCCTTGAAGCGAGGAAAAGGTTTTGAGCTCAGGAATGCTTGCGGGGAGCAAAAGATCGGACTTCAGCTTAGGAGAAGCTTCAATATAAAGATCTGTAGTCCCTAAGGCGGAGAGAAAGAATTTGACATTTCGCGTCACAATACCCGGGCCCGACACCGTCAGTTCATTCCATCCCTGTTGCGCCTCAACGAGGAGAACTTCTGAGCTTTTCATCTCTCCAGTTAAAATGCCGTCTTTAAGAACTGAGGCCGATTTGGCATTTGTTGCCAGTCTTAAGGCATTTCGCTTCGACTCTTTTTTAAGGCTCTGCCCTAGCGACAGGCTTGAAAGGGAACCGAAAAGAAGGGAAACGAAAAGAAGGGAACCGAAAAGAAGGGAACTGAAAAGAAGGGAACCGAATCGTAAGATGAGTTTCAATGGAGGACCTTTCCAGCTGTGTCTCTTGGAGGCAAAATCGTTTGCCTGAAATGATTCTACCATGGCCTCTTGAAAATTGTGGTTGACCGAGCCCTAGAGTTTGATAAAATCACCCTAGAAACCCAAAAAGCTAAAAACCATGAAACCGGGAAAAGGAATTCCAGGATGAAGGTCATACCGTTTCCCATTCGAAACCGGAATCACTATACCCAAGCTGCTGTAGAACAGCATCTGCACGAGGTAGCACAGGGCGCGCTCGATATGATCGCCGAATCCATTTCGGCAACTGCGAGGACCCAGCATGAAGTTCGTGTGCAAATGATACACATTCTTGAAAAACTTGGCGAGGTAGCCCAGGACTTAAAGACTGCGGAATCCTAAATTATCTAAATAGATTTCGAGGTTTGACAATTCTTTTACCTAATGTTTACCGAAGACTTACACTGATTTTTCTGAGATTGCCGTAAAGTATCCCTAGTCAATGCGAGGGAGGACTTATCCATGGACAAAAAGATTAAAAAAAACTGGCCGCTCATTACTTTTTTTGCGATTTACCATGTTCTAGCGGGAATCGCTTTATTTCATTTTTCTTGGACCGGTTTTTATTCCTTTTTAGTGCTGTATTTTATTACAGGGTGCTTAGGTATCACGATGGGGTACCATCGCTACTTCACCCACAGAACCTTCAAAGCCAGCAAGCTGTTAGAGCGGATTTTAGCCGTATCGGGGACTTTGTCGCTGCAAGGGTCGGTGCTGATGTGGGTGGGTCATCACCGCATGCACCATGCGGGATCAGATACAGAGCGAGACCCACACAATATTGGAAACGGGTTTTGGTATAGTCATATGACGTGGATGTTTTATAGCAATACACCCTTCGATGATGAAGCCAAGTTAAGGAAGTTTGCGCGAGATTTGACCCCCGACCCATTTTTAATGTGGCTCTGTAAGCCTAGCGTTATGATAGGCATGCAAGTTCTATTGGGTGCGGCGTTTTTTGCCTTTGGCGGTCTTTCCACCCTTCTTTGGGGTTCCTTCTTTAGAACTGTATTTCTTTATCATTCCACTTGGCTGGTAAATTCAGCTGCCCATTTGTGGGGATACAAAAATTTCAAAACCAATGACAGAGCCACCAACAATTGGTTTGTCGCATTGGTTTCTTTTGGAGAAGGCTGGCATAACAATCACCATGCTTATGGGGAATCAGTGAAGGCGGGATTTCGGTTTTGGGAGATCGACGTCACTTATATGGTCATCCGGCTTTGTAAGTTTTTTGGACAAGCCTGGGATTTAAAGTATGTGATGCCTGGGCAGACCCATGGCTCTTTGATCGATCTCTCTGCGACGGCAAGTATTGCCGACCCCCTGCCAGCATCCGCAAAAGTCCGTTAAGCATCCGTGTGAGTTCAGAGACCTAGACTTTAGCGAGTTTAGGTTTTTTTTGCTCGGTAAATCCCACTTAGCTTGGTCTGTCCCAAATGCAGTTATAATAGTCTTTTCATTAGGTCGTTAAGGGGTGGGTTGCATATGCAAAGACAGGGATCAATCAGCCAAGGCGGCGCTTGGATTCTAGGCATCGTATTAAGTGGCGGTGTTTTTGGAGGAGCGTATGGTCTATTAAAGAACTACACCCCTAAATCGTCTAAGCCCACCCACGGTGCCCACGGAGAAGAAGCTTCCCATGGAGACGAGGGATCCCATGGAGAAGGCGGCTCTGACGGCAGCGCCCCTCACGGAGGCGAGGGTTCTCACGGGGCAGCCCCAGGTGGTGAGGAACACGCCTCCCCAAAAGAAGACCCATCTGAGAGTCATGGTGCCAAAGACGCCCACGGGAAGGAGGCAGGTGCTCACGGGGGTGGTGAAAAGTCGCACGACAAAGTTGAGTCCAAACATGCAAAAGAAGGCGAGCCCTCCCAA
>CAXNGG010000204.1:0-3377 GCA_964201885.1 Oligoflexales bacterium | reverse complement strand
GGTAGATCTAAAATGGTTCTACAAATGCCTGTATCGAAAAAATAGATTTTTGATGTTTCAATAGGCTTACGTTTTTTTGATGTTTTCCAAGCAGGAAGTTCTCTAGCTAGAAGTGTATCCCACAAGATTTGAAAGTATTCGGCAACAATCTTTCGATTTACCTGGGCATCACTGGCAATCGCACTGTAGTTAATAATCTGACCACTGCGCAGGGCTGCGGTAGTCAGAAATCGAGAGAAGGCAGGAAGGTTACGCACGGCGGCTTCGTTAGCAATTTCATTTTCCAAGTAAGTACCAATGTAAGACCCCAAATCTGAGCGGGGATCATCGGAAAAATAGATGGATGGAAGCAGTCCTCGATTAAGGGCTTTCCTTAGGTCAAAAAGATTATCTCCCAGCTCATGGTAGGTTAGCGGATGAAGCCTTTGTTGCCGGGCTCGCCCGCCAAGGAGATTGACGCCCTTTTCTTTGAGCCTGCGCGCACTGGAACCTGTCAAAAGAAACCTTAGGCCTAAGGACTCTATCATGAGGTGGACCTCGTCTAAGAGTTCCGGCAAACGTTGTATTTCATCGATGACAACAATCCCTTTGGCGGGCGGAGATGCTACAATTTGCTTTCTAATTAAGGTCAAATCATGGGACAATCTAAAAAAAAGTTCCTTATCAAGCAGGTTATAGAACGCAACACCTTCCCCAAGAAGGTGATGGATCAGCTGAGTCTTTCCAGTTTGTCTTGGGCCCAGCAAAAAGACAGATTTGCCAGCTATGTTACTAATAATATTAAGACTTCTTGCGATATACATAGAATCCTCTTGAAAAGAATTGGCCCAATTCATGCCAATTATTGTATATTATTGGCAAGATATTGCCACCTTTTTTGCACGAAAGACTTGGCCTCGAATTAAACACTTAAACTAGTGAAAATATCAGACATCGTCCGTTATTGCCTCATGGCAATCTGATGAAGGTTTCTGGAGATCTCTGGAGTTAGGGTGAGCCGACATACGAATACCGAACTGGCAGCATAGAGAGATTGTGTTTTAGGACCTATTTTTTGCAGCTTTATGTGCTGGCAAATAGGCCAAATAAAACGTCTTTTAAATTTTCGCCTCTTAAAAATCATCCTTATTGATAACACCTAGGAGGTTTTCGTTTTCTTCCCGTGCGTCTGCTGAATATGCTTCAAATGGGTGATCCAATGCTTTTGAGCGGCTCTTTCTAAATAATAAACCCCGGCTGGTGGAAAGAAGGACAGAAAGAGAGCTTTGAAAATGGAGATACTGCGGTAATTGTTTTGAATCTCAGCGGCAAGCATCGCCGTCGCTAAGCGATAAAACACTAGTAAATTAAAGACGGGAATCATACCGACCCAGGGGGAAACGTTCTTTTTCTTAAAATGCGCATCATCTAGATGCCAAAGTATTTCTTGATAGTATTTACTGATCCATTCTGGCAGCTGAAAGGGCACTAGGGTGGAGGCCGCTACTTTGAAAGGACTTGAAAGTTCGCCCATTCGCAAACGACCGCGAAACATTATGTGCAAATAATCAAGAGATTTGCCTGCAAGATCTTCTTCTATCTTGAATGAAACTGTACTTTTATTTGCGTCTGCCTTGAGAGAGCTTCCCTCCTTATTTAAGAAGTAAGCTTCCAAAGCTTTTGGAATCTCATTCGAAGGAATTTCATTTGTGGTCGCCTGGGTTTTGGCGAGCGGATTGGAAGGCGGTTTGGAGAAGCGATGAGAAAAAGAATCTAAGTCTTTAACCTCGCCAAACATAAGAGCTTCCCCCTCTGGCTGGATGGAGGCATAAAGACTCTCGGGGCTCTGGTAGCCATAAGATGCTGAATCTTTTTCGGTCGGAAGCAAGGTCTTCATGCGGTCGATTTCAAGGATGATATCATTTCTAAGATTCGCTACGATGGACTGACTTTCTGCTCGGCCATGGATATAAAGATTATGAAGTTCAGAATACTTATACCACTTGGTAAATCCTTTTCTAGATACCAGCAGCTGGGTGCTTATTTTCGACTTTTCGATAGCATTAAAGATTTCTGACACTTTTTCTACAGATGAAAAGGCGTCTATTGCAGTCAGCGGGCCCTCAATATTAAGACCATCGCTCACAAACCATTGGTCAGGCCAGACATTTTTTGTAGGCACTTGGTCAGACATAGTGAAACTTCCACGAAGATAAAATTGGCATTCTGATTTATAATAGCACTGTACTCAGGACCATGCAGTTAAAAATCGACTTTGTAGGACTATTTATGAAAATGCAAGCATCTTGGCCCGGCCACTATATTGCAGGGAGTTGGGCCCAGCCCACTCAAGGAACCAAATGGACCTCGTACAACCCCTCCACCGGAGCTCCCTTATTGGAAGTTTGCAGCACCAAGCAAAATACTGAGGACGCCATAACCTGTGCAGATAATTTCTATAGGCGGGAACAGGCACCCAAATGGAGCGATCGTGTCGAAATGATCGCTCGTTTAGAAAAAGCCATCGAAGAGTATAGGACTGAAATTGAAGGTGCCTACCGCACAGAAGTGGGCAAGCCCGCTTGGGAAGCGGCGATGGAGATCAGTGCCTGTCTTGACTATTTGAGTTGGGTCACCCAAAATGCCAGTTTTGTGGAAGAGCATTTGTTTGGACCCGCCCGGTTAGGACATCTCAAAGGCGATTTTGCAGCCGTGCCAGCCGGTGTTGCTGTGGGATATTTAGCATTTTCGTCACCCCTTACTAATTTTATTTTTTATACGGTCGCCGCCCTTCAAGCCAATTGCCCGATTCTCATTTATACCTCGAGGCAAAATCTATGGCTTGGGACCATTCTCGCCAAGGCAGTGGCTCGCGTGGAATCGCGGCCTGGGCAAATTCAGATCATATTTGCCGGCTTTAATGATTTCAAATCTGCGTTGCTCGACAAACGAGTTGCTGCGGTTCTCTACACCGGATCAAGAGATCACTGTGAGGAAATTAGACTTGAAAGTCGAACCTATCCGGAACGCCGCCTTATTTTGCAGTCCGGTGGAAAAAATGCCGCCGTGATTCATGAGTCCGCGAATATAGATGCCACCTTAAATTGGATCGCAGCTGGGGCTTTTAGAAGCGCCGGGCAGCTTTGCTCTTCCACCAATAGAGTCCTCGTACAAGAAAGCATTTTAGACCGTTTTACCGACAAATTTAAGCACCTTTTGGGCCAGCTCTCTATTGGGGCTACCGATGGCCCCTCGAGTCCGTTTATGGGGCCCCTCTATTCTGAAAAATCAGTGGATCGATTTTTAAAGTATCAAACCATGGCCGCTCGCGAGGCCAGCGAAACCCTACAATGGGGAAAAGCCCTCGAAGGCATGGGCGGTGGCTTTTTTGTCCGTCC
>CAXNGG010000203.1:0-3404 GCA_964201885.1 Oligoflexales bacterium | reverse complement strand
ATCTTGACTAAAGTCTTCCTCAAGATGTCTTCCTGGGTTCGCAGTAGGTTGAACTAGAAGTCTTTCTCTATAGACTAGTGAGAGAAAGTGATTTAGTTCCATTAAGATCTTTGCCATCGGGCCCACAAGGGAAGGCGATAATTGGTTTTCCGGATATCGATTCCCTACCATCAGGGGGTAGTTGCCCGAGCTTCGATTTCGCCATACAGGCATGCGCCAATCCTTTAGTCGGTCTATCTGTCCGGTTAGAATTGCAACAACCTGTACGGAGATATGTTGGGTTACTTGATTGGGAAAATCCTGGCCCCATAGATCCATAAGATCCCCAGGACGCAACTGATTATTTCGAGCAAGCTCACGCCAATTGGCGGCAGTGATACTTGGGCGACTTTCGACAGACGTAGCCTCAAGGTCTTCACCAAATGTTAGCAAAGTGCCACTCGAGGTGCTGGGTATGTCAGATAAGGCCCCTGAAATGAGGTTTTTGTCCGATCCTTGGGAGGCTAGGGAATCCTCTTCGCCCTCAAAGGCCTCATGGACTGCCGGGGGGGCTGCTTCCAGTACGCTTTCATGGGAGCCTTTACCTTGAGGGGAGGAGCTTAATAGGATCTCACCCTTATCCAAATCGCCTTTTTGCAGGCCGTGTGGTGCGCCGTTTCCCAGATACGATTGAAGCTTCTCTAATACGTCTCGAGGCACGTCATTCTCGGGAACACCCGAATGAATGCGCACTAAAATACGATCAGCTAAGTCTTTACACATTTCAGTCTGTTGTAGCCGATTTAAGGCGTCACAGAGGAGCCATTGATTTTGGGGGGACTCTACATAGGTGAGGTTTTCTAAACGAGATAAAAGAGAAACACTTTGGGTCTTGGCTGTACATTCCCAAGTGGCACTCTCAAGGGCATTTAGCAATTCATTATCTTTTGGCCACTCTTCTATAGCGTCTAACAGATAGCCAAATCGCGCATCAATGTCTTCGGGCGCAAAACTACTTGAGCTCTCTAAGAATCTTTGAAATGAGGCTCCTATTGGAACAAATTTCCTGATAAGGTAAAAGGGGATATTTCTTTTGTTGGGATCCAAAATTCCCGCATCTTCAAGAATCGTGGCTTCGACCCTATTTTGAACTTCTTGCCAAATCATGGGTGATGCAAGATTCTGCAGGGCTTCAAAAAAATCTGCGTAAGTAATCGTTTGTTCCTCGATGTCTTTACCAAAGTATTTCATAGCAAGCGCGAAATCAATAAACTTTTTAGAATTACGTACGATCATGGCCTTAACGAAAAGAACGTTTTTTGCTGAGCTGTCCAGGATGAATTTTGAGACAAATATTTGAAAGGTATCATCGTCTAATCTATCAGCCAAAAAAGCAATTTTATGGATTATAGTTTCACTTTCATTGCCTGTAATGATGCTCTCTAAGCTTGCAAAAATATGTGCCGGATCTTCAATGGACTTTGCCATAAGGTCAAGTAGAAGTAATAGGGCATACTGTCTCTCTTCATCCAAGAGTAGGGGCGTCCAAAATTTCAAATAGAAGTAAACCGGCCGTTCAAATTCGCTCATTTCTAATAGACGAGATAATTTTTGAACGCCGTACCACTCCGAGCTCAATGGCAATCCAAGAAGGTTATTCACTACACATATTTCTATAGGGCTTGGCGAGTTTATGGCGGCAAGATTAATGGCGCTCACAATATATTCTGACTTCTTTATCATATCAGAAGAGTTCTGCGCCAAAACACCAAAAAATTGCCTTAGGTGTTTCGGATCAGATCTTAGAATTTCAGAAGTTCGCTTGAGATCTATATGGGGCGTCTCACCATGATTCAAGATGATCAAAATAAAATCTAGTAGATCCCTATCAGGCACCTTGTCCCTTAGCCTTCCAATCGCTTCGAAAGAGACTTGTAGCGGATCTTCGCCGTTACTAGCAAACCAATGAAAAGCCTCTTTTATTTCTGGATAATGACCTGCTTCAATTAAAAAGTCGGCAATGCCATCAAAGAGCTTCTTTCGCCGAAGCGGACCAATGTCAATTTCTTGTATCTTTTGCCACATAGCTAATATGCGATGATCGTTCCTATTTCGCAAATGTGCAAAGAGGCGGCTTTGGATGAGATCGCAGTTGACGTGGTCAAGTTCTGAAGCCATTAGGGCCCACTGGTCTAAGAGATCATCGTCTATGAAATATTCGCTTTCAATGCATTCTCGCAGGGTTTCTATTCGGTCTGAAAAGCCCAGATCTAACCATTGTACACATAATTGACCCAGTGCCTTTAGGTCGCCATTAGATTTGAATAAATTATAGTTGTAGTCAAACGTATCGATAGAGATAAATGAATTTTCGAAAGCCTTTCTTCGACACTGACCAGCTAGATCTAAGTCGCCCAACATGATTTCTGATTGATCGGCAAAAAAATCAAAAATTCTCCCCCTTTCGAGATCTGTTTCTACTTCCATCAAACGACTCATAATAGTATCAATAATAGCTTTCCAGTCCTCGGCTCTAGTAAAAGATTTTGCTAGATGTTTAATCTCTTTAAAGCTAACTAGAGTCGTTTGTAGAAGCCTATTCAAGTGCAATGATTTTTGATTTACTAAGGAACTGTTGTCCGAGGCATAGATTTGATTCAACCTCTCGTTCGCCCATCGAATCTGATCTGGGTTGTCTTGCCTTGTCATTATCGCGACATAAAGTTCTAGTGACTTGGCTTGATCTTCCATTCTCCCTAACATGTCTTGCATATTGGCAAGTCTATGAAGGTACTCGGGCCGCTCTTGATCGAGATTTGTAGCCAATACCAGACGTCCTAAAGCGATTTCAGGGGCATCCAGAAAGGAAGCCCAAATATCGGCTACGGTAGCGTGAAGTTCAGCTTTTTGTTTCGCCGAAAAACTGGGATGAGCTTCCTCTATAAACTCATCTAGTACTCGTATAGATTCTGAAAATTTTTCAGATTTGATTAAAGCTGTTGATAGTGCCTTGATCGCAGAAAAGGAGTGTCTGTCGAAACTAAGAGCCTTTAGGGCTGTGGAACATGATTCCTCTATCTTTAAGTTTTTTAGTAAGATGTCCGTTTTTTCTAAAAGAAGCTTTGAAATTTCAATTTTTCGCGGTTCAATTTCTATGAGTTTGTCTAATATTTCTAGAGTGCTGATTTCATCACCAAGCTCTAGAAAAAGATCCTTCTTCTTTCTGAGGAGTCTTCCTGGCTGATCGGTATACTCTAAAGCTCGATCGTAGCATTGGTTGGCCGTTGTCTTATTTTCCAAGCGCCAGAGATCGCCTAGAAACTCAGAAAATACCTGGCCTATATAGGGATCAGATTCGGCATCAGACCAAATCACGGCAAATTGCTTGATCTGCCTGCTAAGCAAAGATAACTTTGCTTCGGGAC
>CAXNGG010000202.1:0-3426 GCA_964201885.1 Oligoflexales bacterium | reverse complement strand
TAAAACTACTTATGATAGAAAAAGAGAAGACGCCCCCTCGAGGCCGAAGGAGTCAAGTCCAAGAAGCAGGGTAGTGAAGGGACAAGATTCTTCGCACTCGGACCTTCCTCGTGGCAAGTCCCAAAGTGCACGTCCAGGAAAGACCTTTGGAAAGGAACGGCTGCAATCCCCATCTGTATTTACCGATAAATCTCTGGCCCTTAGCAAAGGAGCCGTTGAAGAAACTTGTAGGATCAAGAAGGAATGCGGCTCTTGTAGCTTGATCAATCTTCCCTACGAGTCTTCTCTTCAAACCAAATATGAATCTGGCTTAGCCAAATTGTCAGCGTTTACCCCTACAGCGAAGGTTCATGCCGTAGTGCCATCTTCCAAACCTCTTGGCTACAGAAGCCATGTAAAACTAGCCGTAAGACGGAATGCTGATGGCGGCGTTGATATTGGACTCTTTCAACCTGGCTCCCATCAAGTCGTAAATCTGGAAAGATGCCCAGTGCAAACTGGCAATATCAATCACTTCGTCAGAAAATTTAGAGAGCTCATCACAAATCTTGATATCAAGCCTTACGATGAGACGGATGGAAGTGGTTGGCTTCGCTATATAGCGATAAGGTCGTCACATTTTAGTGGTGAGCTCATGATCACTTTGGTCATTACTGCCCACGACGAACCATTAGCGCGAAAAATTCATCAGTTTCTTCGCAAGAATGAAGAAAAATTTGCAAGCTTGCACTTTAATATTAACGCTGAACCTGGAAATGTTATTTTTGGCAGACAGACGATCCATATTGGAGGAGCTGATTCGCTTTCTGAATCCCTTTGTGGTCTAAAATTTGAAGTTAGCCCACTATCCTTCTTCCAGGTAAACCCGTGGCAAGCTGAGAATATGTACCGCACGATTGAACGTTATGCGGGAACGCCTTCAGATGACTCTGTGGCTTGGGATCTCTACTCTGGATGTGGACAAATTGCCCTCTTATTAGCAAGGGCTGGCTACAGAACATTGGGGATCGAAGAAGTTCCGGAAGCCATCCTAGATGCCCGTGCCAATGCAACGCGCAATGGCCTGCAAGTGGAATTTATTGAAGGACGTGTGGAAGACTCCCAGTGGAATCTTCCTAAATGGTCAAAATCACCTAGTTTCGTGGTCGCTAATCCATCTAGACGGGGAATGGCTGAGATCACTAGAAAAACTCTGGCCATGCTACCCGCTGAACGCAACTGCACTTTGATCTACGTTTCTTGTGAGGTTGAAACACTTGCGCGGGACTTAGTTGATTTGACGAGTGGTGGCTTTAAGGTTAAACAAATTTTTGGTTTTGATATGTTTGCACAGACCGCCAACTTAGAATGGCTAGTGGTTTTAGCACCTTAAAGTGATTTGACTTTTTCTTGTTTTTAGATCGCTTTCATCTCCCTGGTACGAAGAAATTCTGCCAGGGAGTTTTTTTAAAATCCCGCCCTTTTGTGACCTTGAAAGTTTCCTCGGCGGCTTTAAGAGCGCAGGTAAAATACGGAGTTCATCCGGCACACGGCTGACCAAGGGACGGGCCTAACGCATGAATACTTATTAAGCGTTTTCGTGCTTTTCATTGACAAAGCTTAAGGGCGGCATAATAGTAATAGCAATAAGAATTCTAAAAAGAGGATAAGAAATGAAACTATTATTTGCAATTTCGTTATTTCTAGGTTTTTCCATTAAGGGGTACAGCAATCCTTACCCAAACCCTAGCTTTATCTGCATTAACAATCCTACTCCATTTAACCTCCAAATATTTTTAAATCGATCTCCGATCAATGTTGCCGCAAGGTATTTGACACCCATCTCCACTATTAACAATGGGCAGATCTTGGCCCAAATGAATACAAGACAGCTTGTAAATCAACGCCCTGGATGGACGGATCTCGTTTTATTCCCAAATAACTTCGGCTGCAATCCCGACAACACAGTCAGCATTGGCATGACGGCTAGAAATGTGCTTTTTTTCGAGTAAAATTTATTTAAGTCTTAGGACTTGAATGAGACCAAGTATTC
Organism: Oligoflexales bacterium; assembly: GCA_964201885.1. GTDB lineage: Bacteria > Bdellovibrionota_B > Oligoflexia > Oligoflexales > CAIMVM01 > CAIMVM01. The sequence continues at coordinate 1,394 of CAXNGG010000202.1, read as the reverse complement.
GACACTTTTCATACAAAAGACCTCATTTGCTAAGTTAGGGCCTAATATATAGGCCCTTTTGTTTTGAATGGTCTTTGCACTAGATGCTCTTTTCGGACAATCATTTCGCCAAATTACAAAAGCCCCTTACACCGCCCTCAGTAGTTTTCCTGGCTCCATCTCGATGAGAGTAACTCCAGGGAAAGATCACTTGGAAAGGCTTCGACTTGAGCAAAGGCTGGCATTAAAAGTTTTTTTACTGGTACAAATGACCTAGTTCTGTTTAGAATTGCCTTTAAATTATATGTCGAGGCGGTTTTATGAATCAGGATCTACTGATAAACAAGGTAAATGCTTCGTTAGACCCATACCCTATGGAAGAGCTGACTAAGATTCGACTTAGACTCTTAAGAGAGCAAAAGAAAGTCTTTGATTTTGGGACGGGCGATCCCCAAATACCCGTTTGGCAGCCTATGGTCGATGCTATGAAGTCCCATATGGGTTCCTTTTCTAGCTATCCTTCAGTAAGGGGGATACCTGAGCTCGAAAAAGCTCAACTCTCTTACTTAAAGAAACGGTTCGGCATAGAAGACTCAGAAGCCTTGATGACTGTGCCTTCTAAGGGTTCAAAAGAATCCATTTTCCATATCGCCCTCTCGCTGATCGGGCGGCAAGGGAAAAAAATCCTTATTTACGGAGACCCTGCCTATCCCGTCTATCGTTCTTCTGCCCTATTTGCTGGCGGAACTCCCTATCCCGTGAGCTTAACGGAAAGCAATGGATTTAAACTTGAACCCTGGAATCTTCCCTTAGATGTTCAAAATAACGCCGCCGCCATATGGGCAAACTACCCTCACAACCCGACTGGAGCCACCGTTGATAAGGCCTATTGGCTGAATCTCATCGATTGGTGCCACCAAAAAGACGTCATTCTGCTGTCGGATGATTGCTATGTCGATATTTACGATTCTGGATTTGATGAACCTTCGCGCCAAAATCAAAGACCCCTCACCCCCCTCATGTACTCCACAGACCGGGTGATTTCATTTATGTCACTTTCAAAGAGGTCAGGGCTAACTGGTTATCGAGCAGGCATGATGGCGGGAGATCGACGGATTCTCGAGCCTCATTTGAAGGCGCGAGCAAACTTTGGGGTAGCATGCCCAACTTATGTTCAACACGGGGCGGTTGTGGCGTGGAACGATGATCACCATGTGGCTGAAAGGCGCAAGATTTTTACCGAAAGAGTGCATTTTGCGTCCCAAGCCATGCGCGGCCTAGGAATTGAACACGCATGTCCCACTTCGACATTCTACCTTTGGGCGAAAATTCCTTCTAAATTTAAAGGTGATGATGTTAAGTTCTGCTTGGCTCTGGCTGAAGAGGGTGTCATCACGAGTCCAGCGAAATGGCTA
>CAXNGG010000201.1:0-3429 GCA_964201885.1 Oligoflexales bacterium | reverse complement strand
ATCTTGGTAGTTGCTGTGCAGTTGGATAGTCGAACCGTTGAGTTTCTTCAAGGTGCCGTAAAAATTGCCGAAAAATTAAAGTCTAGTTTAGACGTCGTGCATGTGGTGGAGCCCGTAAATGACTACTATATGGGTAGCCTCTATGGAGTGGCTTCCATTCAAACGGAGCTTATTTTTGAACTGGAAAGGGATCGGCGAGCGAGTGCGGAATTAGCCTTACAAAAAATAGTGAGCAGCATCGATTCCAATGCCATTCGGCGATTTAAGGTTCTTGTCGGGGTTCCAGATGTGGCTGTTTTAGATTATGTGAAGCATGAGAAGGCCGATGGGGTTATCGTAGGGGCTTCCTCTGGCAATTATGGTTTTGTTCCTGCAAGGTTCTCAAATGCTCTGTCCATGGTTCGTGAAGCTTTTTGTCCAGTCATTGTAATTCCTCCTAAAGTCCATGTGGATGAGGCTTCTCATCGTCTCAGCTTTCTTTTGGCAGATGACTTGACGGAAGCTTCCAAAGCGGCTGTTGTGTTTACCCATAGGCTGCAAAGGTCTTTTGCGAACTCAATGGTGTTGCATGCCCATGTGGTGCGGGAGGACTTTAATTTGGATTCTGAAGAGTTTCTAAAGGCACTGGGTAAGAAACCAAGTCCAGAGGTCATTTCAAAGCGGATTCTGTCACAACTTGCAGTGCGCTTTGGTTTCATGGATGAAATCTCTAAAGGCGACGGCCCTTACGAGGGCTATGTGCGCTTTGGTCGCGTAAGTGAGGAGCTCTTGAGTTTAACCCAACAAAAAAATCCAGACTTTATTGTATTTGGGCCCCATCACCTGTTTAAGATGAATCCATTCGGTTTTGGGGCGATGTCTTGGACCGAGATCTTACATTCTTCTAAACCAGTGATTTTAGTGCCAGCATGATTTTTTAATCGAAAGCCACCGACTTTTGTTAATTTCCGTGAAGCAGTAGACGTTTCCTTCAAGGAAATGCCCAGCTGACTAACCGCTGGAAATCAAAGATCTGTGTGCAGGCAAAGGTTTCACTGAAATCGTTTCTTTAGTGTCATGGCTATGACTTGTAGCTTTGACTAGTAGCGAACTTTTTTGCCAGGGCCCATTTTAGGACGGGTATTTTAAGCGCAAAGGTAGTTAAGCGCTGCGGTTCCCACTTGATTCTAGCTTTTTAAGAAGTCGAAAGAATAGGCAAAGAGTGAAGAAGAGTGTGATGGGAATGAACCAATAGGCCTGTGCGGAGCCTAAAACCTCTGCTAACTGGCCTACGCCTAGATTCATAGCCATGAGAGCTATTTGGAGAGACACGATTAGCCAGATAGACATGCTTCGCCACTCTTCTGGATAGTGGCGACTTACCATTGAAAAATACATCGGGAAGAAAGGACCAAAACAACCCGCCAAAGGCAGAAGCCAGAAACTCCCCCCTAGCTGCACGGCTGTGACTACAATTCCTGGAATCACTAGTGAAACCCACATCAGGGTGTTTCGGTAAGCGGCGCTTGCAAAGAAAAAGCAAAGAAGTCGTGTCACCATCATGACACCAAAAAATCCGGAAGTGATAGGCGAGGACTGTTCTACGGAAAGGCCAAACTTAGCAGACAAATAAGTGGCCATCCACATGCTGCATGCTACCTCACTCGCCACATATCCCATAAATGTTAAAAAAACTTGTAATTTGATGCGGTCAAACTTAAGTCTTTGGCCCGAGGTTTCAGGAGCGGGGCCACGTTCTTCTATACCAAACTTAATGCTTAGGAAGAGAGCTACGGCAAGGGGAGCCATTCCCATAATAAGAAGGCTCCATGGCCAGTTATGACTTGTGACTAGGGCCACGGCAAGGGGAGCCAGCATAGAGCCGATGCCATACATCATTTGTTGGCCAGAAAGCACTCGCGGTTGATCTTTCAGGGGGGTGCCTCTCACGACAAAAACATTCGAAAGAGCTCCACATAGGGAGGTTGAAAGTCCAAAGTAGAGGGACAGTGCTATGGAGCCAAAACCTAATTGACACATGCGAATGGCAAACCAGCCTAAGGCTAAAAGAAGAACGGCACCCATAGCGGTTCTTCGCTCTGATAAGCGTTGCATCAGTGGTATTAACAAAAAGGTTCCTAGTATCGCAGCTAGATTGCCCAAGGCAAGAAAGCCTCCGATATCTGCTAGATTTAAACCCAAATCTTTTGAAATGAGGGGGAGTAAGGGTCCTCTGAGATTGTCTAAAAAGGCACCAAATAACAGCAAAAGAGCCCCAAGGACTTGCCAGATTCTTTGGGGATGCTCTAGAGAAGATTGCACAGGGCCTCGGTTATTTGGGAGCTTCTACACGACATTTGAGACTGGGGTGTAGAATAGTCACCAAAAAAGGATTTGTCCAATTATTACTGGTGGGAATGAAGGTGCAAGTGGAGCTTGTGTTTTCGCCCTTAGGTGTCAGCGTAAAGGAGTAGGGCTTGTTTTCGATTAAGTCCTGAATTTGAACCTTGACTCCAGGAGGAATGACTCCAGAAGCCAGGTTCCGGCTGAATTTAAAGTTTAGTGTCTGATTGCCCTCAGTCTGAAGAACCACAGGGGCAGACTTGCGGTTCTTTTTTAGAACAATACTTACGGTCTTTGCCGAGCCAGGTGGAACTTTAATGAGGAGTTTCTTGGTTTCAAATCCGTCTCGAGAAAAGGTGTATTCATGGCTTCCAGAGGGGAGCTCCAGATTGGTGGGACCGAGCATATATTCGCCATCGCCTAAGGGGGTCTTGCCTTGGCTAACGATCATTCTCTCAGGCGTAAGACTAAATGAGAGTTTACCTGTGGTGATTTTGGCACTCATATAATTCATATACCCGAGCATAATCAAAAAGATGCCAGCCGAGGCTACGATGATTCTGGCAAGGGTCGCAAATCCACTGACTCGAGAGGCTTTTTTGCCAATCCTCACCCCAGAGCCCCCATGGGAAGAGCGAAATTCAGGTTTGGGGGCTGTCGACCTAGCTTCGTCGTACTTGGATTTAGGGGAATGCTGAGTCGTAGGATTGGGTAAAAGTCTGGCGCTATAATTTAATCCAATTGCTGTGATGGGGCTCTCTTGATTTTCCGCTGAAGGTACTTCTTTGGCCATTATGGTGGGTACAGATTTGTTTTTTTCTAGGGTGGAGCCGCGGTCAGCGGAGTCGCTGGTGCTGGCCTCTTGTTCAAGAGCGGATAGAGTTTCCTTAACGTTTTCTTGAACTTCTTCGAACTTTGAAGCCATTACGGATTTAATAAATTTAGAAAGTTCAGTCGGTTCGAAAGTGGGGTGCTGCGCAGCTAAGAACTTTCTCAGGGCACCTTCAAAATCTTCAATAGTTCTCCAGCGCTCTTTGAGATCTTTTTTGAGGGCTTTGCTGATGATCGCTTTGAGCTCAGGATGAATCTCTTCTGTGCCTCTGTATT
>CAXNGG010000200.1:0-3513 GCA_964201885.1 Oligoflexales bacterium | reverse complement strand
AAAACGGATTGACTGGCCCGGGGCCTCGTCTGGCAATTAAACTGAAATATTTGGAAGCGGAGTAATTCAGGCCAGCGGCTTCTAAGGTTCTTGCTAGCCCTAGCTCTGCCCGAGAACGTTCCATTTGAGTCTTGGCCAAGCTATAAGCCTGATAGAACAGAGGCGCCGCATTCATATAGACTTTTTTAACCATGAGAGCTTCTGCCTGGCGCAGGTCCGCAAAGGCCATGCTTGAGAAAGCCATGCTTGAGAAAGCCAACACCAAGGGGGCTAGGATTTGTTTTAGTTTACTCAACACATTCGACTCCTAGCATTAAAAAAACTTAGAAGCGCCCAACTGAATCACAATGTTTTGATTGGTGTCCGTTCCCTGAGGGGCATTTGCCCTGTCACATGCCCCATCGGCTGTGGAGTAACTGAATCTGTGAACTCTCACACTCCATTTTAGGGATGTAGATGGATTGATAAAGTACCTTTGGCCGATCCCGCCGATATAGGTAAAATAGGATTTTGACTGAGGACTTGGCGACTGATAGGAGGGGCTACTTTCTTTTGCTGCGTCGCAATTGTCATACTTATACTCAACGCCGCTCAAACCTGCGCCTCCAATGAGAAACGTATCGAAGTAAATAAGCCGTCCACTTGCCAACTGGTATTTGCCGTAGATGGGTGACCAAAGCAAGGCTCCGTCCAGCATATATTTAGTTCTTAAAATTTCTGTTTTAATCGAGAACTTGGAATCCAAATCGCGCTTATCTGTTTTGTCTATGGAAAACCCATAAGAGCCTGCCCCCTCAAACGCCCACGCCTCCGTAAAATGATAGGTCGCATTTCCAGTTAGGAGATAGGAGTAAATGAAAGTCTGGTTGGACACGATGCTGAAGTCAGCCCCGAGTTCAAAGCGATTTCGCTTAGTGAAATATTTTGGCCGAATCACTCGAATTTCAACATCTTTAAATCTGTCGTCTTGGGACTCTGCGCCCGCATAGGTGGAAAGCCACTGACTGCCTACTAGGGCAGTGACCAAAAATTTTACAAAAGGTCTAGACGCTTTCATGAGATTTCCTTGATCATCCATCATTTGCCTTATTGACCAGCAGTTTAAATGCCACAAATTCTGCTTGCTGGGCCGTTAACATGACTCGTTTGAGCAACTTAAAACTTAGAGTTTGGTCCATTTCAACCGTTAAGGCATCTTTTTGCGGCCCCTCTGGATTGGCTGGCAACTCTTTGCGAACCCGATTCGCCTCTGCTAGTTTTTCGAGTTCTTTAAAGAGAGGAGCGATAGCCCCTTGGGTTCGGTTGGCTTCTATAACATCTCCATTTTCCAAACCTGTAACAACCAAGTCACCAACGCGAATATCTTTTTTAGTGATCGTAATCATGGGATTTTCATCGAGCGAGCGAATGGAAATGGACTCTGGAAGCTCCAGACCCGCAATAATATCGTGACTTACCGGATCCGTAGAAAAGCTCATCAGTAGAAACAAAATAAGAATACTGAAGACATCAAGCATCGGCATGATGTTTAACGATAATGTCTCGCCTGACTCGGAGTTTACACTCGCCATCTTTTTCTCCCTAAAGCATTACGCTTCCCATGATAACTTTTGGAAACAATGATGGCTGTGACTCGCCATTCTTCATTGCTGACGGGTCTTTAGGAGGCGGTAGAGTCTCTCCTGGGGAGAGAAATTTTACCGCGTCTAACACTTCAGCCAGCTCTTTATAGGTAATTTCATCTTCAGAATACATGGTCAGCTTATCGATATCGGGATGGGTTGTTCGAATACTTATCAACTCCCTATGGGCTTCGGCAATTCCCGCTTTATTTCTAGGAAACTGCTTTTTCTTCTCGTCAGTCGGCGCCGCAGTCCATGAGGATGAAATTTCAATAAACTCTTTCGACACATCCGCTTTCACTTCCAGGATACGTTCTGGCTTTTGAAAGTCCGGCGGCTTCGCATTGGACAAAAATGGAATCTGCACTTCCAAAACGCCAATTTGAATAAAAACCGCTGAAAATAGTAAAAACGTCGTGAGTAGTGAGAATACGTCGATAAACGGCATCACGTTCAATTCGACGGCGCCGGCCTCTATGGTGGAGCCTTTTCGTTTTCTTTTCATCGTTTCAGTCCGCCCTTAAGATTAATCTGCAGAAGCACCTTCGATTTTATTCCTACGTGTATATAGCAGTTCTTTAAGCTTCGCTGAATGCTGGTTAATATCGTCTAGTAAGCCTTTTTGCTTCGCTGCTAAAACACCATAAGCAAAGAGACATAGAAGTGCCGTACCAAGGCCAAATGAAGTCGCAGTTAGGGCTTCAGCAATACCTTCCGCAAGCAACGTTTGCTTTTCTGAGCCGGTGGCTTTTGCGGCAGCGGCAAAGGAGTGCATCAATCCGAAAATGGTACCCAATAGCCCTAGAAGGGTCGCCACGTTGGCAGTTGTGGAAAGAAATCCAACGCCTTTGGTCACTTTTGGCGTCACAGCCAAAATCGCATGTTCAACCGCCAACTCCACTTCTTCTGGGCTATGGTTGGCTTTCTTTAGGCCTTGAGCTAATACAAAAGGGAGTAGTTTTGGGTCTACTTTTTTACAAAGTCGAATAGCATTCTCGATTGAGTTGTTCATGACCATCTTTTGAACCTGAATGACAAATCCTGCGCTATTAGGCAGGTCATAAGTCACCCAAAAGCGAAACGATCGTTCGATAATAATAATCATCGACGCTAGAAAGGTTAAAGTGATGCCTAACATAACTGGCACGCCACCACGATTAAACACATCGATAATTGTCTGTAACATTGCTGACTCCCTGGGTTGATCCCTCTAAATCAAGCAGCTGATCTAAAGGAGATTTGAAAAACAAAAATGATCTACCTACATTTTACGAACGGCTGGGTATGTAAGTCAATTGAGGGGATGAAAAAACTCACTAGAACCTTCTTGCCGAGCATTGCCGGGATCGACGGTTCGGCTATAATAGAAGAATAACTTATATGTGGACGGCTGGTGATTACAATTTTGGCAGTTGAAGTCAGTGGAACCTCTCCCTTGCTCGATCAAAATAGACTTTTGGTGGGGTGCTTTGGAAGCGAGCTTATCTTTGTATCAACAAAGGAAGAAGCCCTGCACGTTCTAAACACTCGCTCGATCGATATATTGTTAGTAAATAGACCCATACATAGTCTCTTTAGATGTGCTAAAGATAGATCTAAAGTCATGAGAACAATCCTCTTTTGCAATTTGACTATGGAAAAATATGCTGCCGAGCTCGAGGGGCAGCAGACGGAACTCCTCGATCACTTTATCTTCTGCCGCAATGACAACAGGTTTTCTCAGTTAGAACTGTTGACCACACTTCAAAAATTAATCCGCTCGGATATTTTTGGCCTTGAGAAGTACTTAGAAGCTGGCTACGCCATGGAATCCTTTCCCATTACGGGGACCGCCAGTCGCGATTCCTTAGCCTTAGAAGTGGAAAATTTTTGCCGCAATGCTTATTTGAGT
>CAXNGG010000199.1:0-3513 GCA_964201885.1 Oligoflexales bacterium | reverse complement strand
TTAGAATGGAGCCAGTAACGCATCGGGATGGGAAACGTCACTACAAACTGGCGGTAAGGAGTCATAGGGAGCACATGATCTACCAGATGGGCTGCAGCTTCTACTTGGCGTTTGGCACAACAGGAAGGACAGAAGCCTCTTTTTTTACACTTCTTCTTTGAAGATCCTCGCATGGTTGGCTACCTTCCCAACTTAGAAAATATTTTTGAAAACGTGGGCCTTATCCTATCGACAGACAACTACTCTATGTCATCATTTCAAGTCTGTCGTCTGGCTTCTAAATACTCGATTCCATTTATGGTTCTATATTCCGGCGTACAGTTTCAATTTAGTGATGCAAAATTGACTTCCAGGTCGATTAAATTTGATATAAATCTTCACGCTCAAAAATTTATTGCCATGTCTGAGAGATCAAGGAATATTTTGATAGAGGAGGGAGTAGAAGAGTCGAGGATATTGACTATATCTCCGTCAGTTGCAGCTATTAAGCCAGCAGGAAGCGAAGCAAGATTCAGAAACTATTTGGACATATCGCCAGAAAGAGACATTATTGTGTACCACGATAGCTTCGAAGTAGGGCGGTCAAATGAATCAGTGATTGACGCCGCAAAATTAGCTCTATCTGGAAAATATGGCCTCCGATCCCCAATTTGGATTCTAGCTGGATCAGGTAGCAACGCTACAAACTTAAAGCTAAAGGCATCACGCTTAGATTTAAAGGGAACCACTCTCTTTCTCGAACAAGATATCCGCCCTTTTGTAAATGACTTACTAGCAGCTGCCGACTTTTATATTCCCGCTTTGATTGAAGATCATGATCGACTTGTGCCTTTTTTAGGTTATGCACAGCAAGCATTTATGGCTGGTGCACAGGTCGTACTTTCAGCTCATGGGCATCAAGCTGAAATATTGAAGGAAATTAATATTAGGGCTAACGGAACAAGACCAGAAACTCTTATGGCATGCATCAATACACTTGCAACACTAAAGAACATCGATTCAACACCGGCCCGACTGCGAGACCAGCTAACTGCAGAAGGAGAGACAGCCAGGTTGACTCTAAAAGTCTTTTTGGAGTCACACATTCAAAATCAACCGCCGATAAACAGTTTAGAAAAAACACTTAAAGACATTGAAGAGCTAATTCCTAAAGGGCAGTACCTGGATGCCTCGACCCGACTTGATGATGCCATGCTTAAACGTGGGATCACCAACAAGCAAAAGGGAAAGATTTGGACCCTAAAAGGTCACCTTGACGTTGCTATGGGAGACTTTGATAAGGGATTTGGCTGCTACGAAGAAGCTTTATCCTATGATGAAACATGCTCAGATGCCTATGCCGGCCTTGGCGTCATCTCCCTTAGAAGTAGAGCAAGTGATGAAGCTTTAACATTCTTCGGAAAAGCCCATGCCATCGACCCGACCAAACAAAATGTTGCGGTTGGAATGGCCAATGCCTGTGCTGACGGCGGCCTGCTAACAGAAGCTATCTGGTGGATTGAAAAGGCGCTAGGTATGCCGGGATCAGACTTTCAGACTACAGCGGCAGTCAATCGCATTGCTTCAATCATTCCCGATCGAAAGTCAGCCAGAATATTTCTAGAGCGAGTCCATGAAACCGTCGGTGATCACCCTAGCATCTTGATGGGCCTTGGACGAGCCTACATTGAAGAAGGCAAATACGAAAAAGGAAATAACTTAATCAAATTAGCCCTCGACAAAACGGCTGCCTAAATTTCTTAAATAGCACCCGGCGCTTTTTCCAGACCATTCACAACTTTAAAGCCGAATATTCAGTCGTAAACCTCTGATATATCTAGGCTCACTCCTCGGCAGCTTAGTAAAATCTATAAAAGTCAATTTAACTGGCCGGCCAGCCAATAAAGCAGTTGCAAAAATTAATTACCCGTCTTAGCTTCTTCTCAGTTTCAACTATTAATTCTCGAGAGGTGAACTTATGAAATTTGTTAAGAGTGTACTTAAAACTGCCGCAGTGACGTTTTCTCTCACTGGATATGCTAACTTTCTCCCTCCAAATAATTTACATCTGCAAGACGGATTTCTTGCCGGCGGCTTAACGGAAAAGCAGTTTAATGACACTATTGACTTCGTATCAGCCTACTATGCCCCAGTAGTTAGTTCCTTTGAGGGCAAACTGAAATTCGAGCGTAGATGGGACGATCCATCAGTGAATGCAAGGGCCTATCGATCTGGAAGCATATGGAACGTGATCATGTTTGGTGGACTTGCTCGTCGCCCAGAAGTGACGATCGATGGATTTACATTGGTGATTTGTCACGAACTTGGACACCATTTAGGTGGATTTCCTTTTAAAGTAAGCGGCTTGTCTGCTGAGGGAGAGTCAGATTTTTTTGCAACTCAAGCCTGCGCAAGAAACCTTTGGAAGACGGATTTTGCATTAAACGAAACCTTTGCTGATCAAGTAAACAAAGTAGCTAAAACTAAGTGTGATGCAAATTGGGATTCTACAACCGACAGAAACTTGTGCTATAGAATTGCAAATGCAGGATTTTCACTCGCAAATCTTTTAGGCGCTCTAGAAGGACAAGTTCCTGACTTTTCTACGCCAGAAACAAGTAGAGTAGCAAAAACAGATCCTGAACACCCAAAAGCTCAGTGTCGCCTCGATACCTATCTTGCCGGCGGACTTTGCCCGACAATGTTTGACGACACATTGATTCCTGGTCTATCACCCAAGCTATCGGCGACTGAAAAAGAAAAACAAGCACTTTCATTCTCATGCTCCCAATTTGACCAAAAAGTTCCTTTTGCTGGTCGTCCTGCATGCTGGTTCAAAGAGACCAAAAATTTGAAGTAGACTTATTAGAGGGCACTGTGAGGGAGCGACTTGTCAATGACAGTCGCTCCTTTTTCATTTTTACTTTCAATTGACATACACTTAGGCACGACAGGTTCTCAATGGGGGTGTGCTAGGCGACTAGCGCGGCTAGCGCATCTACCGCCTCATAAAATTTCGACTTACTCTTTCAGCCCATGACCTTGAAGCTTTCCCAGCGCGAATCCAATTCCCCTGGCAATCGCTGCATAGAGAAAGGGATTCGTTTTGACATGACTATCTCCATTTTCCGTACGCAGGGAATTTTCTTCTTTCATTGCCTTCCTCGCTTCGCTCATGCTGTCGATTTTTTCCTTTAGGTACTCAGTCTCTCCGGAGGTTAGTTCGCTAGCAGTGTCGGTGCGGGTGTCGCGTATATGAGACGACATCTTGACGATATCGGCCAAAACACAAGAGGCATCTGATTTCAGTTCTTAAATCTCAGTCTTTATCTGTAGTCGTTTCGATGACACTCTTTCTCCAAAATGATTCAAATAACGGGAAAATTTAGTGAGTAGGAAAATCAACCCTCTTTTTGATCTATTCCGCCTCACTCCGGCCCTGTTTCAATTCGCAGCATCTGGCTTTATTTGCAGCATTTTGCGGCGTTTAGAGGCACAAAAATGCGGCAGTTGCTTGTTTTTCAGATTTTCTAG
>CAXNGG010000198.1:0-3543 GCA_964201885.1 Oligoflexales bacterium | reverse complement strand
TCTCTCGTTGGCTAGTTTGAGCTTGTCGTCAAGGTATAATTTTTTTTCAAACAACATACAAAGTCGCTCTAGAGCTAGCTCCTTGTCTTCTGCTGATGAGAATGCTGGAATGATTTTTTCAAGCAGAGATGACTCAGTAGCAGCATCGTTGATTTCGGTAGCCTTTCTTATAAGATTATGGGCAACCTCGTCAAAACTAAGGCCCCTAGAACTGATCAATTTAGAAAGATACTCTGCTGCCAAAGCTTGGTTTTCTAAATCGACCACTAGATGTCTCAAACAGCTCGCTGCCAGTTCCAGGCTAACGTCTTTAGCGAGTTTTGGCTCAGAAAATTCAAAAATTTGAAAGTAGGCATCCCAACATTCATTGAGAGCAAGCACACCCAGATCTGCCACAACATTTACTTGCGAGGCACAGTCTATTTTTTCCCACTTTAAAAGAATCTCATGAACATTCATTGTCTGACACCATTTTTATACTTTATGCAAACCTTGGATCATAAGATCAGTCGCGTTCTTAGTCGTTTTGTCATAATTCACCGCAGTCGAATCAAAAAGAAATTGCAAACTTATGCCGTCAATAACCGCGATTATAAAAGCAGCATATTCATTGGGTTCTACTTTTTTAAAGACGCCTTTTGTAATGCCATCTGCAATTACTTTCGAGGCAGTCTCTCGAAATTTTGCATAGTGTCTAGCGATTGCCTTTTTTACTTCGTCTTTCTGGTTAATTTGTGTCCAAAAATCCATATTTACTTGGTAGTATTCACGGGTATTTCTTACAACATCGAAAACGACCCCAATGAATATTTCGAGCTTCTTAGCAGGCTCTTCTATCTTATTCATGTCGGAAAGAATCACCCGTTCAATATCACCTGCCACTCTATCTAATACCGACATCATGAGATCATCTTTATTTAAAAAATAGTAGTGAATGATTCCTTTAGAAACACCCGCAACCTTAGCAACGTCTTGCATTGAGAAATTATGATACCCATATTTGGTAATGCACTCCACAGTTGCTCGAACAATTTGATCTTTACGCTCTGCTGCAATATCTGCTTTTGACATATGAGATTGGATTCCTTTTTGACGCTGCTTAAAAAGACAACAAGATTACCCATTAGCTATAATATTAACCTTGAAAGCAACATCATTCAATTGATTGAGAAAATGATTTCCAATTCCGACGAATTTAAGTCGTTTCATGTTAAAATCTATAACCAAGTAAAAAATTATTCCTCGGAGAACAAAATGGCAAGTAAGTTAACCTGCAGAGTTGCCGCTGCACTAGCTTTGATGAGCGCAGGTTCGGCACAGGCTCTAGAAGGCGCATGGACTCATTATGGCGTGAGACCTCTAGGTATGGGAAATGCCTTTGTGGCGGTGTCTGACGATTTCAACGCTCTTTTCTATAATCCCGCAGGCTTAGCTCGCCTTGACGACTGGTATCTGGAGATCTTAAATCCCTCCGTCGGAGCATCTTCCGCAACGGTTTCTATAGTTAAAGAAATTACAGATCTCGGAAAATCTGGAGCTGGTTTTGCAAAAACTTTGGACTTTGTCGAAAAACATGTAGGGGAGACCCATCATGTGGGTGTTGGATGGACACCCTATTTTATAAAGAAGAGCTTTGGCATAGGAATTGGAATGGATGTGGGCTTTTCATTGGAGGCCCATAGCGATCTTGATATCCATTTGAATTTGGGTTCTGAAGTCATGGTGCCGATTTCATACGCAAAGAACTTCTTAGATGATCGCCTGAGTCTTGGCCTTACTGCAAAAGTCTATGCAGGATTTGAAGCTGACGAAAATTTGTCGATCGACACCATTAACAGTCTCTCAGGCGATAGTTCCTCTAAATTAAAAGACTTAGCTAAAGGAGGAAAAGGCGTCGGATTTGATGCAGGTCTCCTTTTCACTCCGATTAAAACTATGGCACCCACACTTGGTGTGATGGTTGCTGATATCGGCGATACACGACTTGCCCCCCTGAACGATACGCTTGGAAAACAAGATGCTAGGCCTATGGCTGTAAACCTCGGCATGAGTCTAAAGCCCATAGAAACGGGCAGTCAGTACGTCCTTCTAGCCATAGATACCCATCAAGTAAATCAGCCGACTCATTTCTCTCACAAACTGAATTTGGGGGCTGAGTGGGGTTTAGGCCGGATATTGAAGTTAGAAACGGGGCTATCTGATGGTCAGTTCACAGCAGGCACTCAAATAGATGTTAAGCTTCTTAAGTTTCGCTTCGCAACTTATGCGATCGATCATGGCGCCGTTGCAGGAACCAATGACCGGCTGATCGATAGGCGCTATTTACTTCAAATTAAGCTTCTGATTTAACGAGGAAATATATATGAAATTTTTAAAGCCCTTAACACTCATTTTGTTGCTTTCACAGCCCGTCGCTAAAGCCGAAAATCAAAGCACCCCCAAGACCTCTGACCCGAAAACCGAAGAGCAGCCCTTGGAAGATGGCGCCGCCAAGGATCAAGACGCCGCCAAGGAGACAAAAATTGCGACTGGCAACGCCGAACAAGCGGACAAGGTAGCCGTGCCCACTGAGCTCGCACCACTTCCCTTTGGGGCTGTCTATTCGTTTGGCGTTGCCCGGAAGAAAGAAGGCTCCATGGATCTTCATTCCGCAGGATTTGCTCGGCTGGAGTTCTTCAAAAGCATGGTAAAGTCCGGGGGTTTCTTTAACAAGATGACTGTGGGACTTTCCTATAGCGCTGCTGACATAGGCGGCACCACAGAAAACAAAGGAGGCTATAAGGGAACGCTCACAAGTTTTGGGCTCAATCTATCTGGATTTTCTGCTAAGCGTGGCCACTGGAAGTCAAAAACGGGTGCCTCACTAGAAATCAACAAACTTAAGCGTCTGCCTTCCTTCAAATACGGAAATTCGGGAGTAGAAGTAGCCTATAAGCCTAGCGTCTCTCTTTCGCAAACAGCCTATTACGCCCTCAACCAAGGTCTGTCGATCGGTCCAGCAATCGCAGTCCAAATGGGCGGTATTTCCGGTTGGACGTTTGGCTTTGAGGCCCTATTTGCGTTCTAAAGTTATAAAGGCTATCTTTTGGGCTTTCGTTCCCATGCTCTAGGACAAAACTTTATGAAACAGTTCATCCTGATGACGCTACTTTGCCTCTTCTACTCTTCTTGCACGTCGAGATTTAAACCAGGATTTATTGTCGTATCGGCAGATCGGGGAGATATACCCTTAGAAATCTACCAGATAAAACAAGAATCACCCCTGCAACTTACCAGCGAAATCATCATTTATAGCAACCGAAAGACGGCCTTTGAGCCTGGGACCTATCTTATTTTAGCCGATTGTTCCCATGAACAGGTCGTCATAAGGCCGGGTGAAACAGCTCAACTTACTTTATCGGCGATCAACTTTTTGCCGCCTACACCTCCACGAGAAGGCGATTTCTTTTCAGTTCAGTGTAGCCGCCATGACACCGGCATGTTTAGGCAGACCATTGACCAACGATTTAGGCTCAATGTCTTAGGAGTGCCTAAAAATGCTCT
>CAXNGG010000197.1:0-3547 GCA_964201885.1 Oligoflexales bacterium | reverse complement strand
GCTAAGTCATTGACTCCGGGAAAGCTTTTCACCGCTTCCGCAATGGCACTTAATCTAATTTGATAGCCCTCTTCTAAGTTGACCCGTGCTCCTGGCCGGGCCCCCGAAAGAGTGTCTGCGGCTCTCAGAACAAACGCTAGCGGCGATTCGACAATAAGATCCGCATGGTGACTCATGACCGTGTCACATATGAGACGAGTTTCTCCAAAGCGATCTGCATAGTCTCCTGAAATCACCGCATGGCTTCCATCAATGCGGTAGTCAATGGCTTTACCGATATCATGAAGGAGTCCTACTCGTTTTGCAGCGTCAGGGTCAACTCCTAGCTCTGCGGCTAGAATCCCCGCGAGCACTGCGACCTCCACCGTATGATACCACTGATTTTGACGGTAGCTTGTGCGCCAATTTAGGGCTCCAATTAATCTCTGTACCTCGGGGTGAATGCCTTGGAGGCGCAGATCATTGACGGCGCGCTTTCCTAATTCCATGGCCTCGCGCTCTAGCTTGTCCAAATGAATCTTCCAAATGGGCATGGGATTTTTCCACGATGCCTGATCTTTTTTCGAGATTTCCATAAGGGTGAGTCGGGCAGCCTCGCGATTGATACCAAATCCACCGGCGACTTTAATCATAGGATAGTGGCGATTATCATCTAAGCCTACCACTTGGATGTCGATTTCAGAAATTTGTTTGAGCTCTTCGAATAAGTCAGAGCCATTTTCTGCGAATTTTAAAAGGCGATCTTGATCTTCAATTTCCACAAGATTTGTATTTTTTGGCCAAGCAAAGTCTGGAGAGTACCTGGCAAGTGTCCTTTCGAGGACGCGGTTCGCCAATTTCTTAGAGTTAGAGCCAATCTCTTCATTTAAGCTTTTAAGAATCTTTTGAGCTTCTAACTGTCTTTGGTCGGTAAGGGTAGTTTTAATGCTTTTGACAGCGGTTTTGGCATCAAGTTTGGACGCAGACTCAAGACCAGATATGAGTTGAGCTTTAGAGTCTTCATTAGTTTTGAGAAGTGTTTCATATTGTATTCGAAGTTGGTCCATCGCCGAACTTGCATGATCCGTATTGACTTCTTTTTTCGCAACCGTTTCATCGTATTCTTGAACTAAAAGCTCGCGCTCTTGGAGGGCGGCCTCCCCCGTCTGGATCCGTTCGTTTAATTCTAAAAGCTCTGTTTCGAGTTCTTCATTTAAAAGCTCGATTTCTTCCTCAGCCTGATTCTTCTTGTCTTGAAGTATAGCTTGCTGTTGTACCTTAGCCTCTTTGACCAATTCTTGGCTTTGTGACTTCGTGCTAGCATGGATTCTTGAAGGAAGAATCCTTAACAGAAGTTGAAGCACGGCATACCCTAGTATGAGAGCCGGTAGTAATGGATATAATAATAGGTCCACGAGTTCCCCTAAAGCTTTATTGAGAGCTTGATTTTCAAAAAAAAGTAAAAATTATCTTTTATTTTAGCGCGTTGCCATAATTAGAGACCAATTTACAACTCATCCTATCAAAATTCTACCCATTACGCCATGATCAGGCTACCTTGTTTGTTGTGATACTATAAATGAAGCCTAGGGGAGTGGGAACATGGAGGACCGTTTAGTCGCTAACGTAATGCCTGTGATTGGGCAGGCGGGTGCAGCCTTGCGAGACATGTTCTTAAAAGGAGTCCGGCCGCAGGAAAAAGCTGATCGAAGTTTGGTCACTGAGGCAGATCTTTTGAGTGAGCGCATCATTTTAGACTGGATCAAGGCCCATTATCCGGGCGATTTAATTATTTCTGAAGAGTCCGGCCGCACAGAGGCAAGCGGTCACGCCTCGGGGTGGGGGTGGATCTTAGATCCCCTTGATGGAACCTCTAACTTTGCTAATAAACTGCCTTATTTTTGCATTTCCCTTGCCTTTGGGCAATTTGAAGGTGCTAAGTTTTCTGCTAAGGGGGCTGTGGTTTTTGATCCCATGCAGGACAGGATGTTCTACGCCCAAAAAGGAAGTGGGGCTTTTTGGGGCAGTGATAGACTTATAGGAAGCCCAGTGGAGAAAATGGGCGATGCTTACTTAGGGTGCGGTCTTTCTCTAGACGGCAGCGATGAATTCTTGGTGCGGCCCTATTTGGATCTCTGTCGAGCGGCCCACGGGAGCCGGCGGATGGGCGCTGCGGCTTTAGATCTGAGCTATGTAGCCGCCGGAGTTTTTGATGTCTATTTTGCCGCGAATCTGAAATCATGGGACATGGCTGCCGCAAGTTTAATTATGGAAGAAGCCGGGTGCACCGTAAGTAATTTCGGCGATGATCTGCCTTTTGACTCCTTCGCGCCAGGTGTAGTTGCGGGCAACAAAAAATTAGTGGAATATGTTAAGCAAACATTTGCAAAATATAGAATAGGGGGACAAGCATGAAGTTGGGAATTATTTTGCTGGGCAGCGGGATGTCAGCTTTTTGGGCGTCAAGCCTCATGGCAGCGCCATTAATCGAAGATTTTGGGGATTTAAAAGTAGACTGGTCTAATCAGTCTCTGCAGTTCACGGGAACATCTGCAGCGAGTACAAGTCAAGATTGGAAAACTGCAGAACGGCTCGCAACCGACGCAGCTCGGGAGGCTGTTACTAAAGCAGCAGAATCTCTATTTTTAGAAAGACAAGCCGCCTTAGATCAAAAGCAGCTAGACCCACAAACGTCTCAGACCAAACAACGACTTAAATCAGCTACTTTTTCAAGACGCAACGAATATGGCTCTGATGGCTCTTTAAGAGTCAATTTAGAAACAAGAATGGCGCGCCTCTTTGTGCTGGATGGGCTGGCAAACGAAAGCTCCCCGCTCCCTAAAGATGGTCCGACGGGAGTTATTTTCAGAGTTAAAGGTAATACTAAACCCCAGGCGGTCTACACTTTAAAAGAGCAGTCGGAAGGGACTATTTTGTCCCCTCTGCAAATTAATAAGACGGCCTATCAGAAAAACCTCATGGGACGTTGGTACAAAACGCCTCTGACTCCCGAGGAGCAAAAGAAGTCCGCAGGGCAGGCCCCCTTGACTCTTGACGTAACTGCCACAAAAGATGGCGAATTTACGGTACTTAAGGCAGATTGGGACAAAGTCTCTCAACAGGCGTTACCTCTTTTGAAAGAGGCCAAAGTAGCTGTTGTGCTCGAGTGAAAAATATCGTTAAAGTCCTTGCGCTGAGCGCATTGCGGTGATACAAACTTCGCTCTCGGTGGAAGAAAGCTGGGAGCTATTTTCAAATAGGGGCTTTAAGTATGCCAAAAGTTAAAACAAAGCGGGCAGCTGCAAAGCGTTTCAAAGTCAAGCCGTCTGGTAAAATCAAACGCGCTAGTGCTAACAAGGAACATATCGCCACAAAAAAGTCACGTTCACGCAAGAACAGACTGAAAAAAGGTGGATATGTGAATTCGGCCAACTTTGATAACACAATGCGTTGTCTACCAAACGGGTAAGTGAAAAGGAATTAGAGTATGTCTCGAGTTAAACGTGGTTTCAAAGCGCGTCGCAGACGCAAGCGTGTACTAGACCTAGCGAAAGGCTTTAAGATGGCG
>CAXNGG010000196.1:0-3583 GCA_964201885.1 Oligoflexales bacterium | reverse complement strand
AAGGTCGATGGCAAAATAGAAAAAACCCTTCCCATTGCCATATCGGTTGGTGGCGGTGGGGCCAAACATGGCGCCAGATCCGGGGGGGCGGGCACGGCTGATTCTCAGGCTTCAGATTCGGACCTCTATCATCTCGAGCGATCCTTAAGCCCTGGGCCTTATTACAAGCATATGCCTATCGTGGAAACGATTCATATTTATAGACGCCTAGAATGGCAAGAAGCCTCCAAGCTACCGGTCACCTCCCCAGAATGGCAGATCTATGAGCAAAAAGACGAAGAAAAAAAAATAGAAACCCGTGCAGGGGTTAACTACAGTGTGATTTCTTTAAAGCGCGTTTTAGTTCCCTTAAAAAGTGGCTCCCTGCGTCTACCGGGCTTTACAGTGATGATTCAGTTTTTGGACCCAAGAAGAAGACAGCGTGCCAATCCATTTGATATTTTTAGCGGGGCTAGTTTGTCAAAAAGGCAGCTCAATATAGATGAAAAAAATCTATCCATAGCCGATCTTCCTGAGCCTGACCTTCCTGTGGGTGAGCTGACGCCTACGGTTTCTTTAAGCAGCTCCTCTGTCAAGGTGGGTGATTCGGTTACGATGGAGTTTAAGGTTTCAGGTAAGGCCTGGTTTTCAGGACTGCCGCTAAATCCTCCAGATCTTCAAGGTGCCTTTAAGGTCTATAAAGACCAACCCCAAACCTCTGAAGAGGCTACCTCGGCAGGTCTTTCAGGTTCTAAATCTATAAAACTCAGTTTGGTACCTTCGGAGCCAGGAAAGCTGGAGTTTTCTCCTTGGCAGTTTAAGTTTTTGGATCCCAAGTCAGGGAAAGTGGTTGAAAAATCCATACCGATTCCTGCTTTGGAGGTCACCGGCACCAAAGAGGAGGTGGTGATTTCTGGCGCAACATCTTCGCGGCCTGAGGTGCCTAAAGATGCCTCTCGTGACCATGACGCATCGTTCTATGGCAAAGAGGCTTCTGGATTTCCCTGGACGGGAGCAAGAAAAGAATTTGTCAGAGCCCTTCTTGGAGTGAGTGCTTTAATGTTTCTTATCTCTGGTGTTGTAGCAGGCAGAAGAAAGTGGCTCTCTGGGCAAAATCCTGACTATGGGGCGGTTATGAAGTCTTGGAAAGCATTAGCGTCCGCCTTGAATAGCAAGTCTTCCCTGTCTACCCAAGTGCAAGCATTTCGCAAGTATGGTGCGGTGCGCATCCAAGCAGAGGTGCCGTCGGTAACGGTAAGAGATGTCAGGTGGGTTTTAGAAAAAGATGGATGGGCGCAGAATGCCTTGGAAGAAGTGGAAGATTTGTTTAGAATCTTTGACAGCCAAAAGTACAATGATCAAGTCGTAGCGACACACCAAGAAATGCAAAAGTCCGCCTTAGAAATTAAAAGGAGGAAGCCATGTTTTCTATAGTCTTATGCTTTTTTTTAGCCATTTTACAAGGTTCAGCAAAAGCCGGCATCCCGGAAAGCGTTAGTCTTTTGGAGCTAGGCAAGTTTTTGGAAGCGCGAGATAAAATTCGCTCGGAATTGGCCTTCGAGGAGTCTGGGACAGGGTATTTAAATCTTGGCTTTGCCGAAAACAAGTTAGGGGAGACCACTGAAGCCTATGCTCATTTTTTAAAAGCCAGTGAGCTGCTGCCGCGAAGTTCGGAACTCAGCTTTTTTTTAAAGCAATCCTCACAAAATCAAACTTGGAAAAAGTTTGATTCGAAAGCTTTGCTGGCCCGTGTTTTCTTTGTGAATTATGTCTTAAATGAGTACGAAGTCTGGCTTTTGGCCGCTTTATTCATGCTCGCGTCCAGTCTGATGCTAGGAATTCTGATCTATTATCAAAAACCACTTCAGGTGTTCTATCTAGCCCTCGTGGTGAGCATCTATCTGTTAGGTTCTGCTGTTTATAAGTCGAATCATAGTGGTGTTTGGCTTGTGACAAGAAAAGATTCTAACTTAAATGTGACGCCCTCGGCTTCCCCGCAATCTATGGAGTCGTTGCCGAAACACAGCGTTTTGAGACTTGAAAGAGAGGCCAATGGTTGGGCCTATGCAGAGATTTCTTCAGGCAAAAAGGGTTGGATTCATGAAAGCGATTTTGTAAAAGTGGATTAAGTTTATAGGTAGATTTTCTGTGCTCTTAAGATTTGAAAGTCCTTCTAAAGCAAGTTTTCTGAGGCATTCCTAGGGCTGGAAACTCTGAGTGAATTCACATCGTTTTATTCTCTTTCAAAGAATATTCAGTGCCCCACAAGATGCACTTTTAATAGCGGGTGAGAGTAGTCATTCCTCGCTCTCATAATACATTCTTTATTTTCTTCCAAGAATGTTGGGGCTTTGTTTATGTCTTTCCTTAATTTTAAAGCTTGACTCTAACGCGAAGGGTTTGATCCAAAAAATTGCCAGGTCGTCGCCATACTCAATATGCCCATGAGCCAGTTCCTGCGAATGAGACCGATAGAAAAAACTCTTGATTAATTTAGGCCAAGTTTTTGGATGACTGTTTCAACCTTTTGTGCAGTTCCTTTCGGCTCAAAAACCGCTCGCGCATTCCCGTTACTCGCTTCATAATTTCCAAAAATGGGGGCTTTCTACCGTAATAAATCCGCTCAGAATCGTAGCACCGTGAAACTGCGTCGCGAAAGGAGGCGTCGAAAGCGAATGCCGGTGATGAGCCAAGGGTAGCATAGAAATCTTGTGGTTTTTGAACGCCATAGAGTTCATCGACTTCACGAATGGATTTCTTGATATCAGCATGTTCCTTGCCTCCAAGACGACTTGTAATGGAATCCCCTGCGAGCAAGAAATAAAGGTCATAGTAATGGTGGCAGTAAGCCACTAACTCGCCACGCTCGTAGGCCTGCGCCAACAAGCCGACTTCCTCTGTAAATGTACGCTGAGGATCTAAGTCTAAGGCGAAAGCATTCTCGTCCAAAAAGTTAAGACCTCTCATTCTCTTCATAGAGCTTTTAGAATTTGAAGGGATTTTTTGTGGGAAGGTATCCCCTAGGGGATATAAAAAACAGACTCTTTTTTCCAAAATATTCGCATGCGAAGGAAATTGTCCAAAGAGCGAGACGCGATTTTCTAGCTGATCAGCTTTTTAAATTCCTCTTCAAATCCAAGCAGGGAGATTCCTCCTCCGGTGTGTAGGAGCAGAGTTTTTCCTGGAAGTTGGCCTTGGTCAAAGTTTTGTTTGGTCCATAAAAAAGATCTCGCCGTATAGATGGGGTCGAGCAAGAGACCGTGGTTTTGCCAGATGTTTTTTAAAAAGAGCCATTCCCTTTGACCGATGGGAGAGAGACCAGAAGAAACTTGGATCTCGCGACTGGGTCGGGGCATGGGAAGATTCAGCTGCTTTGAGATATCTTTTGCGAGGAGGGACAAGTCCGCTGGAGCCATTTTCAAGGTAATAAGGGAGGAACGCTCTAGAGTAAAAGAGAGGGCAGCTGCCGTGTAACCGGAGCCCGCATCACAAACAACCTGATCGTAATCATCTTCTAGATCCAATCCTAAAGTTAATGCTCCGGCCAAGCTCCAAGGATGGTTGGCACCTTCTGGAACTGTGACAAAATCATCTGAGGGAACAG
>CAXNGG010000195.1:0-3597 GCA_964201885.1 Oligoflexales bacterium | reverse complement strand
CTATGTTCGACATATCATTTCTCGACAGTCGATCCATAAAATCCATGAAGCCAGCTTTAGGGATAGACTCTTTGTATATTGCACCTTTTAGAGAGGTCTATGAGCAGAGGACAGTAAGTGGAATCAATCTAACCAGGAATCTTTCTGGGGTTATGCTAGTCTTTGGCTCTGCTATATAGGGATATTTTTGAAAAGGATTCGCATAGATTTATCTTATGATGGCCGAGACTACTACGGTTTTCAAAGTCAACCCGATGGCAATACCATCCAAGATGAAATCGAACGCGCTCTGGCTCAAGCTGTAAGAACTCCTCTTCGTATAACGGGGGCGTCAAGAACTGACTCTGGCGTTTCCGCGGAACATCAAGTTTGTACTGTCGAAGTACCGGATGACACCGATTTGTTTAGACTGCATCGCAGCTTAAATGGCCTTCTTCCAAAAACGATTCGAATTCAGTCTGTTGAGGTTGCTGATTCTGGCTTTCATCCTGGGTTTCTAGCAAAAGCTAAGATATATCGCTATCGCATTTGGCTTGGAGAGTGTTTAGATCCCTTCTGTCGACCTTTTGTCTGGGAAGTTAAGTCAGAGGTTGACTTTGAGAGGCTATTGCAAGTTGTAAGTGAGTTTGTGGGGAAGCACGATTTCAAAGCATTTTCTAATTCGGGAACCGATGTGGCTTCTACCGTTCGAGAGATCTATGGCATCGAAGTCGAGCGCAGAGGTAAACTGATCAATATTTGGGTTTTAGGTGATGGGTTTTTAAAACAGATGATTCGAAATCTAGTGGGGACGAGCATCGATATAAGTTCAGGGAAACTGCAATCGAATGTAAAAGATCTGCTCACAGGCGGAGTTCGCACAGAGTCTGGTCGTACCGCGCCAGCTCTAGGACTCCAGCTAGTAGAAGTGCTTTATGACGCACCGCCAAGCTTGGCTAACTATGTGAGCGTCTACAACCAGAAAAGTTCGATGCTTTTGGGAGGCTCCGAATGATGTGGCATATTTTTTTAATAGTAGGCCTGATAGGTGCATGTACTACCCAAAGGCCAGTGAACAGGGGAGGCACTATGGATGCGCTGACCCCTATAAAAGAGCCCGCTGAGAACGGATCTCCGAATCCTGATATATGGTCGCGGGAAAAAAGAGAGTCGTTTGCGTCGCTTTATTTTATGGTGGGGGAATATAAGCAGCTAGAAGGCGACTTTTTAGGAGCCAAAAGAAACTTTGAAGAATCCTATGACATGGCACCAAATTCTTATACTGGTGCCAAGGTAATGATTGCTAGCTTAGATGCGGGAGAAGGCTCAGGCGACACACTTTTAGATGCTCGCAGAATGGTGCTTCTTTATCCTAAGTCGGAAGCTTTAAGGACCATTTATGCGAGAATCCTTTTTACCAATCGGATGCCAGAAAAGGCAGCGGCAGAATTAGAAAAAGCTATTGAGCTTGATTCTGGAAAGGAACGCCCCTATCTCCTTCTCATTGACTACTTTGAAACCATAAAGAATAGGAAGCAATCCTTGCATTGGGCGAAAAAATTTGTAGAAGCGATTCCTAGTTCGCAACTGGCAGTTTTTGTCTATGCTAAGATTTTAGTTGCAGATCGGCAGTATAAGAAAGCTCTAGTAGAGACCACAAAGGGGTTAGAGCTAGACGACAATAATCCAGAATTTCTCGGTCTTCACGGCTATTGCCTTGAGGCTAACAATCATACTGCAAAAGCCATATCGATTTTTGAAGAGATGTTCCGTCAAGCACGGCCAGATTCTGACGTGGCTAGAAAACTTATGACTCTATATAGGGAAACAGATGGGCTTCAAAGAGCAAATAAACTTTTTGATAAACTATCGGCTACTAGTAAAGAACCGGTGCACTCCATTGAGATTCAAAGGGCCTACATCAAAGCAGAACTCGGCAAGCAAAAAGAGGCGATTTCTGTGCTTGAGAATGCCAGGAAACATTTTCCAGAAAGCGATTTGATTCATTTGCTGTTAGGTCTTAATTACTATTTCATTGGTAAAAAAGACTTGGCGCTTGAGTCTTATCATCAAATCCGCGTTTCCTCAAAATACTACTTAATGTCCATTGAATTGCAGATAGATGGCCTTATAGAAGTTGGTGCGTTTCAAGAAATTGTAAAGTTAGTCGAGAGCCTAGATAAATCGGTAACTCCGACGTCCCGCATAAGTGCTGCCTATGCATCAGCGTTTTCCCAGCTTGGTAATACTGAGAGGTCTGTTGAAATTCTAGATGCGGCAACTAAGATAGATCCTGAGAATGCCCAGCTTTACTTCCTAAAGGCTGTTTATTTAGAGAAATTGGGCGAAGTAGGCGACTGCGTTAATGCTTTAAGAGAGGTTTTAAAAATAGACTCAAATCATCATTCTGCTCTAAATTTTCTTGCCTTTCTATTTGCTGATCGAGACGAAAATTTGGCTGAGGCTGAGTCATTGATAACAAAAGCACTGACTTTGAAGCCTGATGATCCCTTTTATCTCGACACCCTTGGGTGGGTTTATTATAGATTAGAGAAGTTTCAGGAAGCCGAAAAAGTTTTGGCACCATTGATTGCTAAAGATTTGAAAGAAGTAGTGATCGCCGAACACCTTGCCGAAGTGAAATGGAAAATGGGCAAGAAAGCGGAAGCTTTAGAGATCTATAAAGCCGTGCAGCCCAATTTAAAAAACGATAAAGATGGTGAGCGTATTAAAAAGCGCTATCTTGATTTAATCCGTGAGCTTAAGAAGTGACCCGGTTTCGAGTGTATCAGATTTTGGTTTTTTTCTGGGGAATCGGCGGCTGTGTAACGCCGCCTACTTTGCCTTCGGGGGAGCGTGACCTGATTCTAAATAGATTTTCTTCCGACTGTCGAAGCTTGGAAGGAAGCCATGTGGTAAGCCTATCTCAAGGCACTAAGTTTATTTCACTAGATCTTGACTGGATTTCAAAGTCAGATGGTAGCTTTGTCGGAAATGTAATTGATCCTTTAGGGCGCACTGTCGCGGAATGGACTATGAGCGGAGCCCAATTTTCGTTTTCGACTCAAATTCAATCCCCATTGTCCATGCTTGGGGTCGATAGTAGTGGGTATTTGACTTTTGATCATCAAGTCTCCTTGATTAAAACTGGGGAATTGAGCTGCTTACTTAAAGGGCTTGTTCCTAAGAATTGGCTAACTTCGCCGACCGGAAGTTCTTCAAATTGGGAGTCAAGCTATCGAGATAAGGAAAGAAAGATAGTTGTAAAAAATGATTCAAAAGATGTTTGCGGGGCAGTGAGCCCTAGCGGTATAATAGGGTGGTTTGTAAAATCAATTCATTTTTGTACTCATTCTACTAGGGGACAGCTTTCATGGGGAGACCAATTTCGTCTCGAATGGAGATCTCTTGATGAGCCAGGTTCTTGATTTTCTGAAATCGGAAGGGATCTTGTCAGAGGTTTCTCTCGGTATTCTTTTAAATTATATGCAAAGGTATCAGAAGGACCCGTTTTTAGCTTTGCTGGACTGCCATGTTCTTGAGGAAGGGCAATTGGCTGATCTTATTTCTAAAAAAATGGCTATAGACCGGATTTATAGCTTGGTTGATTACCGGATT
>CAXNGG010000194.1:0-3601 GCA_964201885.1 Oligoflexales bacterium | reverse complement strand
AAGAAGCACTAAAATTAGACATCTCGCCGACGTCCCCTTTATAGAAACTTCCTGCCGCCGCACTCGACTCCCCCCGACTTTGACTCCAATAAAGAGAGAAGGCTCCATCCCCATGCCGCAAAAATACGGTTTCAAAGGTAACATGGGCGGCCCTAAATAAGCTAACTTTAGACCTTTGAAGGAAGCTTACTTTTTCTTTTTGATCATTTATGGTGACCGTCCCCGCCAGTATGGTCCCGACAGGACCTGCCGTGAGTATAAAATCGGGAAGCCCGCTAGGAGTCCAGCCAACCCTCACATAGGGCTTTACCTGGAAGCCCCTCAGAGAGTAACTGAGGCTTTGAAGGGTCTCATCAAAATCCCCTTTGGCAGGTTTTATATATTGGCCGTCCAGGATTTGAAGGGCAAAAGAAAGATCCGCTTGCCAAAAAAAATTTTGACCTTTTTGTTCAAAAGGATGTTCTACAAAGAAACCGATTCCCCCTAGGGTTTTAGACCGCCCGCCGCTTTGGGCGGCCACCGTGCAGCGCGAGCTCGATGTTTGAGCTTGGCAATTAGTTTTGCCCTGGGCATTAGGAGACGTGGAGTCATAGGAGACTCTCGCGAATTCGGCAGCTCCAATAAGGTTTAGGCCCAGGTTATAGGACTTGACGTAATCTACCACCGAAAAACCGAACGCACTGGGGGGACAAAAAAGCACTATCCCAAGCACTATCCCAAGCACTTTCCCAAGCACTTTCCCAAGCACTTTCCCAAGCACTAAACCAGAAAGACGCGTCATTAGGCTTTGAACCTCTTAAACAAAACTGAACCATTAGTCCCACCAAAACCAAATGAATTCGACATCGCGTATTCGATCGCCATGGGTCGTGCCTTTAAGGGCACATAGTCGAGGCTTAATGCGGGATCAGGATTATTGAGGTGAGCTGTTGGCGGCGCCATTTGATCCATGATCGCTTTTACGGTAAATACAGCTTCCACTCCCCCTGCTCCGCCAAGCAAGTGACCTGTAACGCCTTTAGTCGAACTTACGGCAAGTTTCGGCGCATGAGCTCCAAAGACATGCTCAATGGCCCGTGTTTCATAGAGATCATTTAGTTCTGTTGAGGTGCCGTGGGCATTGATGTATTGAATTTTCTCGGGAGCTATATCGGCCATCTCAATAGCCATGCGCATGCATCTTTGCGCTCCTTCGCCTTCCGGTGAAGGTGACGTAATGTGATAAGCATCGCCGCTCATTCCATAACCCACCATTTCGGCCAGTATCTTAGCGCCGCGTTTCTTAGCGTGTTCCATCTCTTCCATTACCAAAAATCCAGCCCCTTCTCCCATGACAAAACCAGATCTGGTCCCATCAAAGGGCCGGCTGGAGGACGAGCCTGCTTCAGGATCGACGCAAAGCGCCTTCATGTTCGCGAAGGCTGCGACGGAAAGCTCACAGATCGCCGATTCGGCACCACCTGCGATCATGCCATCAGCCATGCCGTTTCGAATGAGTAAAAAGGCTTCGCCCACCCCATGGGTGCCGCTTGTACATGCTGTTGTCGTGCAAATATTAGGCCCTTTGAGCCCATAGGAATTAGCTACAATCCCAGCCGCCATATTCGGAATCGCGTAAGGAATAAAGAAAGGAGACACACGGCTTGGGCCTTTTTCTGCGGCAAGTAGAGTGTTTTCACAGGTCCAACTGATCCCTCCCATACCCACCCCGATAGAAACTCCAAAGCGAGTTTTGGGAGTTTGATCATCCACGCCCGCCTGCGCTAAAGCTTCTTTGGCAGCAGCTACGGCCAGCTGAATAAAACGAGTGGTTCGCCGTGCTTCTTTGGCTTCCATAAAGTCAGAAGGATTAAACCCCTTGACTTCACCAGCCACTTTTACATGGATGCGATGATTATCAAATTGAGTGATCGGACCAATTCCAGATTTCGCCGCGAGGGCATTTTTCCAGGACTCGTCCACAGAATTTCCTACAGGAGAAAGCATACCCATTCCTGTTACCACGACTCGTCTCATAAACTTCCCCCAATCCACTCGCTAAGTATGTGTTTACTGAAATCACAAGGATTTCCTGGCGATAAACATATTTAAGGTCTCTAAATGTATAACTGATTCGTCTCTTTTGGCAACCGCCTTTCGTCCAAAAGCCCTCTGATGTGCCTGTTTGGAGGGCAGATTTATGGAAAAATGCTCCCTAGACTTTCCTTTTTATCCTAAATTAACCCAACCTTTATCCTGACTACAAACTGCTGAAAACAAGATTCTAGGCCGCCAAATCCTGAGACTTTTCATAGAGGTAGAACCAAACCCACCAGATCTAGGGGACCTTACTTAAAACGATCTCAAGATGATGAACGAATCTTAAAGTTTTAATTTTTAATTGATCGGCGATACCCCACTTGCAAACGTCATTTTGCAAAAAAGGATTTTCATAGAGCTATGCAATCATTGTCTACACGCAAAAACTTAACACAAAAGAACGTCCTCCCATGGCATTTACATAAAAGACCAAAACCGACCTGTTGTTAGTCATCAGCATGTTGGAACTATGGAAACGAAAGGTGATTTGGTTGGACGCTTGGCCCCCCATGATACCAATTCCATTCGAAGGACACGTTGGACTTGTTGTGAGCAACGAAGGAAATATCTCTCTCTCACTTTTTTGTAGTATGGGATGAGATAAGTCACGCTTGATGGTCGGTAAAAGTTCGCTTAGAGCTTCAAAAAAAACGAGGACAATGATAGCGTTATTCATGGAAACATGTCATCGGCAATGAGGGTTTACATTAATGAGCGCAAAGTCCAACTACCAGCCGCCCCATACCATTACACCCGAGATCCTTAACCAGGTTGCCGCCATCAGCGAGATTGTTGGACGCCTGGCCGTAACTTCCGACCAAGCGCGGGCTTTGCAGCTTCGCCGCATCAATCAAGTGCGCACGATTCACGGTTCTTTAGCCATTGAGGGAAACACGCTTAGTGAGGCTCAGATCACAGCCATCTTAGAAGGAAAGCGAGTGATTGCTCCGCCTCGCGAGGTGCAAGAAGTCAAAAATGCACTAGCTGCCTATAGCCATTTTGAAACTTGGAAATCAAATTCAGAACGGGACTTGCTAGAAGCGCATCGCATTTTAATGACAGGCCTTACCGATGATGCTGGTCGATTTCGGCTTGGCGGTGTAGGAGTCATGGCAGGCAAGCGTGTCATTCACATGGCTCCACCAGCTGGCCGTGTTCCAGAACTTATGGGTAATTTGTTTCGCTGGTTGGCAAAAACTGATACCCATCCACTTATAGCCAGCTCAATTTTTCATTACGAATTTGAATTTATCCATCCATTCTCCGATGGAAACGGACGTATGGGACGACTCTGGCAAAGTCTTATTCTCGCAAGCTGGAACCCACTATTTGGGAATGTTCCTGTTGAGAGTTCCATCTTTGAGCATCAGCTCGAGTACTACAAAGCCATTCGAGAAAGCACTCGTCAAACGGATTCTGCAGCCTTCATTGCCTTTATGCTGCGCATGATCTTGGAAGCCATTACTACGCCCCCCCAAGTCACCCCCCAAGTCACCCCCCAAGTCACCCCCCAAGTCACCCC
>CAXNGG010000193.1:0-3619 GCA_964201885.1 Oligoflexales bacterium | reverse complement strand
CCATGCCCAAAATTCGAGACGCTAAACCTTGCGGGCGGAACTCTTCAAGACGATCTAGACCTTCTCCAGCACCGATAAAGGCTATAGGGCGTCCCGTAATTTCCTTGACTGATAGAGCGGCCCCACCTCTCGCATCACCATCCATTTTTGACATGATGAATGCAGAAAGATCCAACCGCTCGTGGAATGACTTGGCCGTCGACACAGCGTCTTGCCCCATCATAGCATCACAGACGAGTAATATGTGGTCTGGTTTGGTTTCTCGTTTGATCGTAGAAAGCTCATTCATGAGCTCATCATCGATCGCTAATCGCCCGGCTGTATCATAAAGGATCATGTCACAGCCAAGTTCGTATGCCTTGGCTTCTGCTTTTAGACAAATTTCTTCCGGCTTCGCACCTACTATGTGAAAAACAGGAACCCCAATTTTTTCGGCTAATACTCGCAATTGATCTGCAGCTGCTGGTCTGTAGATATCGGCAGCAACTAAGAGGGGCTTCTTTTTAAGTTGGTTCTTAAAGTAATGGGCTAGTTTTCCCGTGGTCGTGGTTTTTCCAACCCCTTGTAAACCTACCATCATGACTTTACCTGGGCGATTCGTCGGAAAAGTTAATTTGAAAGATTCTGGACCCATTAGGGATTCTAGCTCTTCTTGGCATATCTTTATAAAGTGGTCACCGGCTGTAACTTTAAGACGATCTTGTCCAGAACCTGCTTTTAAAGTTACATCTAAGCCAAGTGCCTTGGATTTGACTCGCGCCAGAAATGTTTTGGTGACGGAGTACTCTACGTCAGCCTCTAAAAGACTTTTTCGAACATCTTCTAAAGCTATGGTGATATTGTCTTCATTTAGGGTTGCTTTGCCTTGAAGGCGATTTCTTGCATTCTTAAAACCATCTGTTAATACGTCAAGCATGTCGTCAGGTCCCCTGTAACTTAAGGGGATGGTCATAACACCGGGGGCCCGGTAATGTCAATTATACATTCGTTAAAAAGTAGGATAACCACATAAAATAAAAGCCATTTCTCTTCGCATCTTACACCTTTTTAATCTCACCCCCCTTGGTCTCATCCCTAATGACGCCTGTTTTCTGCTTTTAAGTGCCCAATTTAAAAGGTGAAGATAAATCATGGTGGAAAAGCTCCTCGATGAATTGGGACTGCTCAAGATCCTAGGCCAGGTTTATTCAGGCGGCATCTGCCAGTTATCTATTTATCAGGAGTCGCACTTATTTTGGAGATAGGGAGGCTTTGGGGATTTGTCGATTTGTAGTGTTTGGGTGGCGCAAACTTTGCGTTTGTGTGAGCAGTTTCAGGACTATTGAGTCTTGTTTTCATTGCTTTGGAATTGCCATTTCGCAGAGGAGTTAAATGCCCGTTAATAATGAATTCATTCGAGTCCAGTTTTTTCCTTTGGGTGAAGTTGTATCAAAGATCATCCAAGGGATTTTTTGCAATCCCAAATGTCTTCTGGTCATTTGTTGAGAGACCATTTCGGGATTTTTTCAGCACTTTTTCAAAGCTTCAAGCTTTTAACAGGGATTAGATAAAAAAATTGTTTAATGGTTTATTGCAAAGTTAATTTATTTGATTTTGCGGTCCAAGAGAGCATGCCTGCGGAAATTTGGGGGGCAGATTCGGGTCTTTCACTGCGAGGATCTTGGGGGATCGGGTAAATATGATAAGTGTAGTTACCAAGGGGAAGTTGAAGGATTTTAGATTTAGAATTGTCCACGATAAATGCCGTTTCGCCATTAAGAGCGTTGGCTAAATATTTCCAGGGTTGTAAGTCTTCGCCTTCAATTTTGTATTCGCAGGGCCCATTAGTGCGTTGAAAAAGCCCTATGGCACTTGCAACTTGTAAAAGTTCAGGTTTGTCATCAAATATCGGGTGCCAGCAAGCCCCCTTAAGGCCAGCGGCAGCTTGTCTTGACTGGTTTTTTAAGATCACCGATTGAAAGCTTTGAACGACAGTCTCGGAGGGGGTCAATTGAACCCAAAGAGTTTTGTGGGTCGTGGGTACGCGCACAGATAAGACACCTTTTTTTGTAGTATCGTTAGCAATGGACGTCAGTACGTCTAACTCTCTAATGGCAAGTTCCATGCCGTCTGCAGCAACAGATTTCCAACCCGCTTCTTTGCGGTCGCTACAAACAGCCTTTCTCCAGAGGTTGGATCTAAAGGCGAGGGGGAGCTCCTCCTGGATTGAATTAGAAAGAATTCTGCAAAACCCGTTAATTCCTGCTTCAGATTCTTGGACCAAAGCAAATTGCTTTAATGTGCTGGCTTTTCTAACCATAAGATAAGGCAATCGTTGGAATTCATTTATGACCATTTGGTGGGATGCTATAGCTCTTGATCGCAGCTGGGCTATTGAGTTTTTGCTGCTGTCGCATTGAAAGCCATTCTGTCCCAAAGAAATATTGCAGTCAGGCGCTAAGGCGCTGAGGGCTAACTTTACACTTTGCACAAAGGGTTCACTAGTAGCAACTTCAATACTAGTTCCCTTTTCTTTAAACTGACTGCAAACGCCATCCATTTTTTCTTTTGTAAAATAAGGCACATCTCGAAGGGTGTAGGCCGCTGTGGGGCTTTTAAAATTCACTTGCCCAGGGTTTGAAGAACCCGCTAAAGAAGCAGTGATTTCTAGAGGAAAATTTAGGGATTCCCACTGGACTTCAAGGGTGATCTCTAAATTGTTCTCAGGATTTTTACAAACACTATCGGAAACCCTTAATAGAGTCTTTTCACTTCCCGCTAATGATATTTGGTAAGAATAACGACTGCCGAAAATTTTATCTACGAGGCCCACAAAAAGCCCAGGCTCTTTTTGAGCGGGAGCCGCCTCTTGAGTCATGGCGCAGCTAAGGGCAACTGCCATAAAAACAGTGAAAACCCCACCTGACTTTAGAATTCCGGAATAGGAAACCGATTTAGTCAAACAGGAAGCTCTGTACGGAAACGTCCACTTTTTCATGATATCCGCCCTGTGACGGATCAGATGACTCCACCGTCCAAGAAATGGGGTGTGAGCCTTTTAGGAGTAACTTATTGACTTCAACGCCCTCAGAGTTTTTATAAACAATAGATATATCGCGCAGCTTCCCATGCTCAGTCACGGCTTGCCGTGCCCACATATACAAAGAAGGCTCCGTTACGAAATTTCTTTCAAAGGTAACATTCGAAACTTGGTCATAGGAATCAGCAGGTATGCCTAAGGTTTTGTCAAAAGCTCCAAAGTCAATGCCGTCAATCAC
Organism: Oligoflexales bacterium; assembly: GCA_964201885.1. Lineage (GTDB taxonomy): Bacteria > Bdellovibrionota_B > Oligoflexia > Oligoflexales > CAIMVM01 > CAIMVM01. Next base: position 362 of record CAXNGG010000193.1, on the reverse strand, counting down.
AATATGTGGGGTTACCCTTTGGTCACCAAGGCCGGCGATAAGTCTATTTGCAGATATGGCAAGGGTTAAAACCCCGGCAGCTACTAGCGATATTTGCAATTTCTTTGGCCATCCCATACTTACATGCCCTCTAGATACGCTCTTGTTTGATTTTTAGTCACTAAATTTTGCTTGCTTTCCAAAGTGTAGCACAACCTTAGCTTCTTTTTCAATGTTCGTTAGAAATAAATAAAAACTAAAGTTTTTTTGTTGGGCTTTTTAGATTTCTCTAGTGGGACAGGTGTAACAGGGGAGCGAAAAAAAATATGTCGAAGAAAACCAGCCACGAAAGGCCCATACAAAAACGAAACAGACTAGATTTC
>CAXNGG010000192.1:0-3660 GCA_964201885.1 Oligoflexales bacterium | reverse complement strand
TGATCTGAGGGACCTGATGAATCCATCGACATAATTTGATACTCCCTGTGGACAAATAGTTAAATTCGTCAACCGGGTCGGCGCCGGACCGGGACATCCGAGGTGTATCAATAAAACACCTAACTAAACAAGGGGCACCTCATCCAATCATTTGTCTGTCTGCCACGTGAACAATGTTTGGTGAATAACGGCTATGATCGGAGGATTTTGCTTCAAGAAAAGGTTCCCACTGTCCCTATTCAGATGTTTTCATAAAGCGCCCCTATCGAGTCATTTGAAAATGATCGGTATTTCTTTAAAGATGAATCTGGGGCCTTCTGGCTGATGAAAGGATACCTAATAGAGTTTGCAATGGTTTATAGGGAAAGACTTTGAACTCCCTCTTTTGAGGCACCATTTCCTATTTCCCAACCAAAAGACTTGCCCATTGAAGCATCTCTTCTGTCTTTTGAAGAACTACCGCTAGTTCAGTCACTGATGGGTGCCAATGGCCTTCTTCATATCTGCGAATCGTAGCATATTGATTGAGATCAAGAAGTTCATAGCCGTAGGGAGGCTCACAACTTTTTGGTATCCTGCTAAGAAGTGATCCTAAATCATGAACGAGAGGAACTGCTATTTCGTTGGCAACAAGCACAGCCTTCAGAGATTTTTCGATGGACTGCTGGCACAAGTAAAAAGTATTTTCGATTCGAATATCTTTTGGTGAAGCCGCGGCAAGAAATCGAGCCGACTTAAAATCACCTTCAGCGATTCTAATAAGATCTTCCGCATATTTTTTTTCAAACAGACGCTCTTGTTTTGACGGGCTCATGGGGATTCCTTTTCAAAGAGAGTTTCCTTTTCAAAAAGCACAATGCCTTCACGACTTGCTATCCAAGAAGCTCCGCCCCCTTTTTCGCAACTATGTTGAAATGACTCTGTAGTATGAAAGACAAGGTCAACCGGCCAATCGTCAGAAGGTCGAGAGGACCAAAGTTTTCTTTTGGCACTATTTAGATCTTCAGGTGTCTTGAAAACAACTATAAGGTCGATATCCGAGGCTTCTGTCATTTCCATAGTGGCAGCAGATCCAAAAAGTATGATGCGAATCGGTGTACACGCACTTAAAATCCAGTCTTTCTTATCCTGGACTAGTGATGTAACTTCATTTGGAGTGAGACGTCTTGCTGTTAGGTTTGGCATATTAACAACCCCTAAGGACCTTTCTAAACTACTTATAGTTACCGTTGCTGTCAATTTAAATGCACAGACTTGCAAAGCTTTTGCGCCATAGAATCCTTGCTCGAATTCTAGGTTCTGATTCTAGGTTCTACTTCTTGGCGCAGTCTCATGGCAAATTACCAAAGTGAATTTGAACAACGAACCCAAGGCAATAGCCACCAACCCAAGGTAGAGACGAGTCTTTCCATGCTTTAGGATGGGTTTGAAGGATAAAAGTGTGGCGTAGTTTCCATTGGGAGCTCCGTCGCATGTCTAAGGAGAGAGGCTTCAACTCTTCAAGGCGGCATTTACACCAGAAGATATCTAAAAATCCGTAATATCTTTGGAGAACCGACACCCAGAAACTTTAATTTCCCGTCACAACATCTTCACTTTTCGTTTGGATATTAAAGGGCGGGTACCCCGGAATGCGGTCAAAAAGACTTGCTGATATTTTATAAGTAAACTTTTCTCCTGCTGTCGCTAGGCTGACAAGATTTTCCCAAATACCTGTTGGCATGGTGTAAGTGGAGGCTGCCGAAGCTCCAGCTTGAGCGGGAGAGGAATAGAACAACTTTTTGGAAGAATCAAAGATCTTTACTGACCAACTATAATCCGTGACTGAGGATCCAAATGGATTTCCTGAGCAGCACTGGAATGTACCGAGGGTAGAAGACCCAGAATGAAGTGCTGTAACCGTTCCAAGGGTGATTGGTGGGAAGGTATAAGGAAATTCCATATACTTGGCATCGGCATCGGAGCCAAATCTAAGCTGCACCAAGATGGCCATATTTCTTACTATAACTGCATTCGATGGTATTGTTATGGTTCTAGCAAAGAAACCATCATTTGCGGCTCCGTCACCATTTTTACCATCATCCATCAACAGCCCATCAAAAGCTGCCGAAGTCGTCGTTGCTGTGCTGGAAATGATGTCAACTGTAGCATTTTTGATGAGAGTATTGGGAGCCCTTATCTGAACTGCGGAGGGATTGATACCACTTCTAACTTTAGCCACCACCGTCAAGAGTTTTTTCGTAGAGTTATCTTCTTGTTTGGCAAGGGAATAATTAACGGCAATCCACTCCACACCAATTCCAAAATACCCATCCCCCAAAAGTGCTGTGGAATCGTTAATTAAGTCACCGTTAGCATCACGATCGAGTATGTCCAACACCCCATCACCATCATCATCTGCGTCAAAGACATTGGGAATGCCATCACCGTCAATATCTGAGTCTTTTTGATTGGGGATTCCGTCTCGATCGGTATCGATAGTTGCTGAATTGGCTGCTAGATCAAATCCGGGTATCGGCATGCCTAATACAGAGTCAGAACCTAAATCCTGGCCGGCGACCCCTTCTGAGGTTCTTGGATCCTTGAGTAAAGGATCGGACGTCTCTAAACTGAATTGCCCGGAAGTCATTCCATCAGGAACACCATCGGAATCAGAATCCTTAACCACCACCTTCTCAAAGGTGATGCCACTGGTATTTTGAAAGGTCATGGTAGCACCCTTGTAGATAATGCGCGGTAGATTCGAAGTAGAAATTTTAAAATATTGATTTAAATACCCTGTTTTTTCTGAAGAGGGGACTGCAAGAATGGCGCTAAAGATCAGGGAAGGAGACATAAGTACGAACGAATAGCTGCGACTTACATCGACACCCTTTAGAGTAAAGAGCCCTGCTGAATCAACAACTGCGGTCCGACAGTAGCTATAGTCTCTGTCTAATAAACACAAATTCCAACCGGAGAGATCACCCTGGCCGCCCGAGTCAGATGCAATGCTTCCTTTAATCGTCGCACTTCCAGACAGCAAGTCGCTGCCTTCTCCTGCTTTGCCGGCATTCCCGCAACGAACAAGAAGGGAAAGAAGCAAGATGTGTATTAAAATTTTCGCGATGTCCCTTGAATTTCGTTGCACCGAGATAGCTCCCTTTGCTAAGTAACGAACTTAAGTCGCTCGTTTCCCTCTTACTAGTGAAGATCGGGATTCACCGGCTAGAATTTGAGGAGTCTTGTGGGCAGATTCTACCGCTTTTTGCGGAAATCGGCCTAATAGACTGTTATATATGGTCAATTATTAGGATTGAGGATCTGACTTCCTGCCTTTTGACGCTGCATTTGATGGGCCCAAAATGAAATCTGCTAAGTTTACCGCCATAAACGAATCCTTTACCTGCGAGTCTTGCGGGCTGGCTATACGAGCGCTTAAAACAGGCTGCAGAAATCACTGCCCCGGCTGCCTATCTTCCAAACATGTGGATGTCTTTCCAGGCGATCGTGCCTCGGAATGTCATGGCCTTTTGAAAGCCTATGGCTATGAAATGTCTGCTAAAAAAGGAATCGTACTGCTCTTTCGCTGCACACGCTGTGGGTTCAAAGGAAAAAATAGAGCCACATTAAATGACCCCCTTCAGCCCGATAGCTTAGATGCGATCCTCAAACTCACGA
>CAXNGG010000191.1:0-3666 GCA_964201885.1 Oligoflexales bacterium | reverse complement strand
ATGACGGTGGACCCGTCGGCCTCCCTGACCACGCGATCTTGCGCGACCATCCAAGAGTTTTGTAGAGATACAGAAGTGCCCAAAATAGAACCGAAGTAATCCAATTCAGAGCGACTAGCGGCTATATCACGTTTGTAAAACTCGCCGATGTCATCTACAAGTAGATAACCTAAAACGTCTCCCCAATTTTTGATAGGAACAAGGCAACCCATTTTATTCGTAGAATGCGGAGCTTGTGTCAATTTTTGGGGTTCAGAACCGTTAGCGAAATCCAAACTTGGCTCATTTTTTTTGGTCACTTCTTCAGACTCAAACTCCAAATAAATATTTGTCTCTTCAAAGAGACCTTTGCGAGCCATCCCACTATCATCTGAAAATTGACTCTTATAGCTGCTGGGAATGGGAAAATCACTTCCGTCCACTTGATCCCCTGTAGGACTGGCCGTAGGAATAAAAGACGTAGTCCCACCAGATGCAAACTCCCGTATATTTTCTAAAATGTTCTGAGATATTGGCACTCCCTTGATGAAAGAATTGCCAAGACGGGCCCCCTCCACGGTGTAGACCGCCATAGATCCGTAATGAAGCTCCAGCAAAGCAGCCGCTTTTTCTATGTCGTCTTGCCCACCTCGACTTCCATCAGCGCGAGAAATGTAGTCCAACAAATCTTCAGTTATTGTAGAGGGGTAGTAAGCAACTCTAGCAGAGAAATTCGCGATTCCTTCAGATACATTTTCTTTTAAATAACTGATTCCTGCGGCTGTCAACTTAGATTCGATGGCTTTTGTCAAAAGTGTCACGGACAGGCTTTTCGAAATTGAGTATCCTTTCAATAGGGCCTTGCTGATTCTAGGCAGTTTTCCAAAGTCTTTCCAAAGACTGAGGCCAACCTTAGTGCTCAAGATGGATCTTAGAAGATGATGATTGGGACCCTCTAACAGCAACTCTAATTCGCGCCAGGAATTATAAGCGGCCTGTCCCTCCGCTATGTAATCCATTGATAGAAGCTGAAAAATATGTCGATAAAGGCGTGACACCTTAAAATTAAAGAGTCCCTTTGAGAAACTGCTGTATATGTTACTTAGGTTTTCATTCGCATAAAGAGGCGTGCCAAACTCATATTCAAAATGAAAGGGATACAATATAAAATAGAAGCTTAGAAAATCGAGTTCATGGGGCAGGTTACGCTTCTTGACAAACCTACCCTCAAACTCTTTACAAATCTTGCCAAAGATTTCTTGACAAGATGCCTTATCACCAGAGGTAATATAGATCAGACTTGCCGCGACCAATGCAAAGATATCATGGGAGCGATTGGTGGACTCTGCCCGACGCCTAAGCCACTTCTTTCCTACCTTCAATAGTTGATCTCGCTCACCTTTTAGGGACAGAGATAACAAAAGTGTCGCAGCGCCAAAGGTTCCAGCCTGATTGCGTATGGGAACCATTCCATAGGCACGATTAGCTTGATCCATAGCTCGGAACATCTCTCCTTGCTTCAAAAGCGCCCAGGCAGTCATGCCCCGATGGGTAGCCTCATACTGACCATCTTCAGGCCATTCGAAAATGTTGTAGCCTTTTCTGGAGGTGAAATAGTCTATGCTCTTTCGGAGATCCAATCTATTAAAGTCAAAATAGATGTTTTTTATTAGAAATAGCTTTGCTTTAGAATGTCCGCTTAAGTCTTCTAACTTTGAGGCTTCGAATAGAATCTCTCGCGCAGCCTTTTTAAAACCTAAACCAAACAAGAGAACGACTCTATCCATTATATAATCTATCGCATCTGTCTCATTTATCTCGCCTGAAACAGCCAGGCCACCTGCGATAGTTTGCAGTTTCAGTGATTCCTTTATGGTCTCCCTAGCAACCACCCTAAAAGCAATACTGAGAACTTTTAAATCCCTCGTTCCCACATACCTTTCCCTGTGATGCTTCAATATGGAAAGTGATGAAAAGCGCCCAAAGACACTGAATTTACCGCAGAAATCACCGAACAACACAAAACAGCCGCGAACAAACGGCATGCTTGGCAGCAAAAGAAGAGAACGACCTAATACATGCCGAGCATTGGCCAAGCTTTCGGAAATACGGCCTTGCAATGCGTTCATCTGAATCCAGTCAAATAGCGCAGCCTTTTTGTGATCCTTCGAAACATTCAAATCCAAAACTTTCCGGATCTTTTCCTTAGCTCGATCGAAGTCTTTTTGCTTCATTAGTACATGGGCCGCACTAGCTAGAACCGCAGCGTACTCTTGATCGGACGCCCTCAATGCCGGGTGATGGTCAATGAGCTCAAGACTTCTATTGTAGTACTCTAAAGCAAAATGATAGGTCTTCCTTTTTTCCGCGAGTTTTGCGGATCTCATATTAGATCGTAAAGCTTGGAATAGGATCTCACCCGCAATTTTCGATGTTCCTAACATCGCCAAATTGTAATGATGAGATATGCTAAAAACATCTTGATCTGAATTTGTAGACTCTTCTTTGTTAAGCTGGACGGCAAAGTCTAAATGAATTTGAACAAGCTTTGACTTGGGAATCCCATCTACAAGTGCTTCTCGAATTTCATAATGAGTAAATACATAACTTTGACCCACCAACTCGATTATAAGTGCATCATTTTTTGCTTTTGCCATAGCAGCTCGAACAATTTCTCGCTCGAAATCAGAAACAACTGCGACTGTTTCGGCTTTAAACGACATCCCCGCTACGGCAGCATACTGTAAAATCAACAAATTTTCAGAAGAGTAGTTTTGAATCCTAGAAATAGCCAGGTCGCTGCTTTGGAGGACTATTTCCAAGGAATTTAAGTCGGAAACTTCTTGACCCCACCCCTCTGGATTCGATCTAAGTTTCCCATTTTTAACTAAACTTTTCGTCATCTCGAGGATCTGCAAAGGGTTTCCTTTAGTTTGACTCTCGATCCAAGTTAAATAGGTGCCTGACACCCGACTACCACTGAACAGATTGTTTAGTAGCAGAGAAATTTCTGGCGACTTTAAATTTTCTAACTTAATGTGCTGAAAACGCCTTTTTAATTTTTGTATTTTGTCTACAAATTCTTTTAGAAGCGGCCTCCTCGCAAGGTATTCCTCTTTATAAGTTATAATCAAGTAGATCTTCTGGGTGTTAGAGTGGGCAAAGAAATCATCTATCAAACTCAATGAATCGTCATCAGAATTATGAATATCATCAAATATATAGACCATAGGTTGATCGTCAGACATGAGGCAAGATGTGAAGTCTAAAAACGTTTTTGTAAAGGTCTCTATTTGCGTCACTTGGCTAGATTCGATTTTCTCTACATTATCATCTCTAAATTCTTTTAGAATCGGAATTACGGATGCTAGGTCATTTAAGCTTGGACCTAACACCTCCTTAAACGTTTCCTTGAGCCTTTGAGCTTCCCCTGGCTGAGTTCGTTTTACCTTTAAGAGATACTCGTCAAATGAAGAGGCTAAAGCATTGAAAGAAATTTTGGAGTCGTGTCTCGAAAAGGAGCCGCCAACGAATCTGACCTTTCGTTGAACCAAAAAATTGCGAACTTCCTGTATCATGCGCGATTTACCGGCTCCACTTTCTCCAGAAACCACAGAGATTCGAGACCTTGTTTCATCCTCAAGGGTCATATAGAAGTTTATAAGCTGTTCGACTTCACCTTTTCTT
>CAXNGG010000190.1:0-3678 GCA_964201885.1 Oligoflexales bacterium | reverse complement strand
TTTTCGATATGGACGGTCTTCTTGTCGATACGGAAACCTATTGGCAAAAAGCCGAAATCGAGGCTTTTTCGGAAATAGGGGTAGCACTTACCGTGGAGGACTGCAAACTAGCGATGGGGCTCAGATGCGATGAAGCAGTGGGCTTTTTTTTGGAGAGATTTGATTTGCGCCTCGATGTCCCTCATATGGTTTCCGTGATTGAAGCAAAGGTTATAGCGATGGCTGAAAAGAAGCCACAAGTCTTACCGGGGGTGATTCAGGCAACTGAGCTCTTTAGGCGACTTGGTTTTAAGCTTGCCGTCTGCTCTAGCTCTAGCAGTCGGGTGATCCATGGCGTTTTAAGGGCAGCAGGACTTCTGGATACGTTTGAGATTTTAGTGTCAGCAGAGAAGGAAGCCTACGGAAAGCCCCATCCAGCGGTCTACCTAAGTGCGCTTAAAACATTAGACATCAGGCATTTTGAAGCCCTTGTCTTTGAGGATTCTATTTTTGGCATTGTTGCGGCAAAAGCAGCTAAAATTCCAGTAGTGGCTGTGCCTAATGTTTTACCACGAACGGATCCCCGTTTTGGGATTGCAGATACCATGATAGACTCGATGCATGAGGTAAACGAACCATGGCTTTTCAACTTTTTAAAATAGTTTTCCTTTCTTTCTTTGTCTTAAGCTGCACTACCGTTCGCAGAAGGTTTGCGGAAGTAACGGACCGAGTTTATAAACCAGCACTTAAATACGACGTGCAAGCCAGCCCTGGGTTTCAGGCATTTTTGACAGCCCCCGTAGCCCACCAGGTTGCAAGTGTCTATTTAGAAAGCCGGGTGCCTGTATTTGCTGGGAGAGAGTACTTAGTGGGCGGTTTTAGTGGCCCCTTAAATTATGCCAAGCTCGCCAATCGAACTCGATTGGAGCTTAAGAAGCTTCCTCCGCTGATGCGTTTTGATATTTGGAAAGGCTCTAAAGACTTTCCGGCTTGGAGTGGAGCGCGCAGTTCCAAAGGCGTCGAAGTTTCTGAGATGGATATCCTAGCAGCGGTCGCCCTGGTCCCAGGAAAATTTGATTCCATTGATTCTTTGGGCCCATCTGGAATCACCGTCCCCTTCTTCTCGACGGATTTAGCGGCCCTTTTGGCTTGGCTTCATTTTCAGCAAGGTCATTTGTCTCAGCCTGTTGCTGGCAAGTGCGAAAGCGGCTTTTACTCCTCTCGATTTGCCCTGGACCAGAGCTTGGCGGGAGGGAAGATCTCTCGCATTCATTATGGTGAAGAGATGGAAAAAGTCCGTAAGTCCTATGACTGCCAGAATCTTATGGAAGCGGCACTTTTTCATCAAGTCCTAACTTTCTATATTGGTGAGCAAAAAAAATCGTTGTTGATGGAACGAGATGGAAAAAACTACATTATCCATGGCTATGAGTTGACTTGGACCAAGGAAAAATCTGGCTACACGATGGCTAATATGAAGTTAAAAGTCCTTTCCTATCGAGGAGAAGCAGAGTTCTCCTATAAATACCGCATGGACCTTAACTCCAAAGGGGTTATGGAACAGGGGGTATGGGTTAGCGGGGAAGCTCCCACCGTTATATGGAAGCCTGATGAAGCCACCCCTGAGGGGCTTTTCAATGATGTCATGGAATTGGTCAAAGAAGCTGAAAAAACCGCTCCTCTGACTCCCTAGTAGTTGGGTATCAACGCCTTTTTTGAAATATTGCGCCTGACCTGGTCGCTACATGAAACTTATGCAAGCTAGCATGCGCAAGTTGGTATTAGTTTCATGTAGCGAATGATCCAATGGGACCAATCTTAGAAATGGAAAGTGAGACTGTGTTTGAGGCAATAGACTTCTTCTTATCGATCAAGAATTGAATCTCCCAATCATTAATTTCCTCAGAGTCGAATATGATCTGCGAAACAGACCATCCCGAGGAGTCGGTGAGCTCAGTTAGCTGAAAGAAGGTGGAGCTTCGAGCACGTCTGTCCGTTATGATTTCCCGTGACTCACTATAAAAATCAAGCCACTGGGATTCCAACCATTTTTCCAGTGATTTTATCGTTTCTGGAGTCTCTTCGAACTCTCCATTCGACAAGGCTAAGGCAGCTGCTCCAAAATTTTTAGTTGCAAAAAATTTAACATGTCTAAAGACTTCGTTTCTGATCTTAACGAAGAATTCTTTTTTATTTCTTGTGATGTCATAGGCTTCCTCGAAAGCCGGAACCTCTGTCTTTTTATGGTTGCTAGGTAGCATGCCTCCAGCTCGGATTTTTTCCCATTCGTCCACAAGGCTTGAATCTATTCCTCGAATCGCGGATCCTATGTATTCCATTAAAATATCTAAATCTTCGGTTCGATTCGTTTCTGGTACCGTTTGGATCAGCACTTTGTAGACGTCACTTAAATAGCGAAGAAGAAGTCCCTCTGACCTTTGTAGGCCAAATTCTTTGATGTAGTCGTCAAAAGACTGAAACGTTTCGTACATATCTCTAGCGATAGACTTAGGCCTAATATTTTCTTGGCCAACCCAGGGGTGGCGTGCCGAAAAACGATTGTAGGTGTCGTAAATAAAGTCGCGGTTTGGTTTGGGGTATTCCAGTTTTTGAAGTTCTTCTATTCTTTGCTCGTACTCAACCCCTTCTGCTTTGAGTTCTGCCATTTTTAAGGTGGAGAGTTTATCAAGTTGACGACGGAGGATGATGTCAGGATTTTCAATGATGGACTCTACGAGGGTTAAAACATCCACAGCATAGTCGCTGGAGGTGGGATCTAAAACCTTAAGGGTGTCTAAGAGATAAAGTGAGAGAGACTGATTTAAGGAAAAATCAGTCTGTAGTTCTTCATCTATAATGACTTGTTTGTCTCGACTAGACAGGGTGTATTCAAATTTTATGATCTGTCGTTCGTGTAGGGCTCTAAACATCTGAAAAGCAGACTTTTTTAAAGCGAGCTTTGTTTTCGGGGTTTCGTGGCTGTCTCGAATCAGACGACGCATGGCTTTACAGCCTTCCGTCGGTCGGCTTAGCACCTGAAGCAACATACCATAGGAAAGCTTAAAGGAAGAGTTTAGGGGCTCGGCCGGAGAGGAAATAAGACGGTTAAAGGTCTGGATGTCCCAAGCCACATAGCCTTTTTCTGGCGGCTTCTTCTTGACGAGTTTTTTTATTTTTTTAGGGTCTCCCGCAGCTTTGGACTCCTGACGCAAGTTTTCGACAATGTGCTCAGGAGCCTGGACCACGACCGTGCCCTCAGTATCAAAACCTCTTCGACCAGCCCGGCCACTGATTTGTTTGAAGTCGCGAACGGATAAAATAGCGACTTTTTCACCGGAGAACTTACAAAGCTTTGTAAAGATCACTGTGCGAATCGGCACATTGACTCCAACCCCTAAGGTGTCCGTTCCGCAGATGACTTTTAAAAGACCGCGTTGGGACAGCTGCTCCACGAGAAGTCGGTACTTGGGAAGGAGGCCGGCGTGGTGAATGCCGATGCCGTGGCGCAATAGACGCTGAATGTCTTTGCCATAGGGGCTGGAAAACTTAAATCCCGATAAGAAAGCGTTTATTTTTTGCTTATCTTCTTTGCTTGATAGATCCTCTGACATCAGGTTTTGGGCTTCTTCAGCGCACTCTCTTTGGGTGAAGTTGACAAGGTAGATGGGATACTTTCCCTTGGTCATGAGATCGCGAATG
>CAXNGG010000189.1:0-3690 GCA_964201885.1 Oligoflexales bacterium | reverse complement strand
AGTAGGGAGTCACCTTTGGCAAAAATTATTGCAATTGCGAACCAAAAAGGCGGAGTTGGAAAAACAGCCACTGCTGCCAATCTAGCCGCATGCCTTGCCGAGTCAGGCAAAAAGACGCTTCTCGTAGACTTGGATTATCAAGCCAATGCATCTTCCTATTTAGGGTTAAAATTTGAAGCCAAAAAACAGTCTAAGTCAACAGCTTCCGTGATTACCGGGGAAAGTCGACTCAGCCAAACCGTCATGAAAACATGCCACCCAAATCTGGACCTCCTTGCGGGAGATATGCTGCTTTCTAAACTTGCCAGGGAGAAGATATTAGAGCCTGGTTCAGCTCTACTGCTTAAAAAAGCTTTCGAACAAAAAGAGGCCAAGGCCTACGATATCATTTTAATTGATACCCACCCAAGTCTTGACCTGCTTTTTCAAATGGCTTTAACGGCGGCTGACTTCTACCTGGTTCCGATGTTTGCTGAAGCGGATCCCTTTGACGGACTGCAGTATATGTTTTCTGAAATCACTACGATAAAAGGCACCCTAAATAAGGGCCTTGGTTTCCTAGGCCTGGTAATCACAAAATTTGATCGCCAAAACACCACCCATGTGAAGTTTCTTGAGCTCTTGGAAAGCTTTTGTAAGTCTAATAAAATTGCGATTCGAGGCCTCATTCCAGATTCAAAAGCATTGGCCGGGAGTTCTTCAAACCAAAAGCCGCTCATCTGGTATAAGCCCGAACTTCCCGTGTCTGAGGCGTATTTAGCTTTAGCAAAAAAATTGATTCGAGATTTGACAACCGCAAAGGGCTCCACCACCAACGGCACGCCAAAGGTTAGAGGCACGCCTTCAGAGATCATGAACCTCTTTGGTGAATCACGCAATTTGGAGATTTTTTAAATGAAAAGATTTACGGATACTGCTGCTAGAATCAAGCAAGACCAAGCCATTTCTATGTTAAATACGGTAAAAGATGGAACCGTGGTTCCCATTCCACTGAATTTGGTTGTGCGCACCGAAAACGTCCGAAATGACCGAACGGAACAAAATGATCCTGATTTAGAGGCGCTTGCAGCCTCGATAAAAGAGGTTGGGCTTCTCCAGCACCCTATAGTTACCGTAGCGGCCGGGCAAATTGTTTGTGTTTCTGGGCATCGAAGATTTGCCGCTTGTGAGTCCTTAAAAATGGATAAGGTGCCATGTGTCATTCGACATTTTGACACTCTCTCAACCAAACAAATGGTCCAGCTTTTTGAAAATACAGCGCGCCGAAATCTTCACCCTCTCGACATTGGCATTCAGCTGCATAAGCTTAAGGAAGCTGGAATGAGTCAGCTTAAACTTCAAGAAATTATGAAAAAAGATCGAAAGACCATCGGCCGATTTCAAAAAATGGCCACCTGGTCTGAGCCCGCCAGAAAGATAATATATGACTATCCTGAAAAGCTAAAAACGGGCGCATTGTTGCAACTGGCAAGTCGCGATCTTTCTGAAAAAGAGCTGCTGAAGGAACTTAAGCAAAAAGCTGGATTAATCAAGCTTGAAACTAATTTGGAAAAACCGATGAAGTTCAATTTGTCCGCGAAGGCTCTAGACTATTTTTCTAGGAAAAAAATCGCAAAAAAAGATCAAATACTGCTTTTAGCCATGCTAGTAGATCTCGGTTTAATGGACAAAGCATCGGCAAAAAAAATACATAAATGAAATGAAATGTCAACCTACGCCAAAAAATGAGTCACACTGCTGATTCAATATTGAGCAGATTGGCGAAGAAAAAAATACGATATTTGGAATGCCGTCGCGAGGGAAAAAAATGCGGGGGAATAGCTCTCCTTTTATAAAACCGAATGAGGGATCTGTGGATAACCTATTCATAACTTGTATATAACCTGTTTAAAGATTCAAAATAGCCAAACACCGACTGATTATTTTTCATACATTTTGACGAGGCATTATTATTTGTGGAGTTTTGCCAGATAAAACTCCCCTAAAATAGTGTTGGCTTGCTATACATTTAGGCTAGGCGCACTTAAATAGAGCGAGACGCTCATGGCGAACGGGAACGTAAAAAAAGAAGCACTAAATTCCCATCTCTCCAAAAGAACAGAGACAAAAAACCGGCACAAAATGAAATTTTAGCGAACGACTTACTGGGCAAAATAAGAACAAAACAATCTGGAAGAGGCTAAATATGAATAGGAGCCAAGAGGAGGCTTAAAAAGTATTCCCGAAGAAGGTGCTTAAAAAAGCATAGCGCCCGGCGGGAGGCTTAAAAAAGCATAGCGGCAGGAAAGGGTCCAAATGAAATCACTGTCCGATGAAAACTAAAAGAGCATAGCAGCCTGCTAGCAAAAAACCACCTGCTGCCAAGAGAAGGTGTAAAAAAACAGGGCTTCAAATTACCCCCACACAAAAAATAGCCGCCGTTATCTCGGAGATGCCTGATGACTAACAGATGACTAACAGATGACTAGCAGGCATGGGCGTTGATAGAATCTTTAAAAAAAGGTGCAAAGATGGAAATTCCTTTTCTGCTTTTGTGGTGCAGCCCGAGTACGAATTTCAAGACGCAGAGAAAAGATGGGGGGATGTGAAATAAAAAAAGGCCCTAAATTTTAGTGTCTAGTAGGTCTTTAAACTATAAAAAGATATAGAGAATTTATTTTTGACTTGGATAAAAAGCTCTCACCTAATCTCTAAGAGAAAGGTGGTGGGACCGGGGCGAGTTGAACGCCCGACCTCACGCTTATCAGGCGTGCGCTCTAACCACCTGAGCTACGGTCCCGCAGTTTGAGGTCGAATTAATAAACAAATGTAAGGAGCCTGTCAAGACTTAAAAACCCCCAATTTTCGTGGGGGCTTTAGTATCTAAAAAGACTGGCCATAAACTAGTTAGCCAGCGGTTGAGCAAACTCAATGACGGCGACATTGGATTCATACTCTTTTAACTTGCGCTGAAGCGTGCGAATCCCAATACCAAGTACTTTCGCCGTTTTAGTTCGATTGTAACGATGCATTTGTAACGTTTCCAAAATCACTTTTTTCTCTACTTCATCCAGTGAAGTTCCAAGTCTAATCGCTATAGAAGCTGAAGTTATCATGAGGCGTTCCTCCCTTTGTCGAGCCTTAATGGTACAGATGCAATTCGCTTGCCAAAGATTTTTTTGCAAGTAAACGCTGCGATATTAGGGCTTTGAAATAATAGAATTTGCGAGTGGTATCAAAATGACACCACTCGCAAAAAAGATTTGGTTTCTATTATTAACTGTGCTTAGTTTTATCCGCGGATGAGAGACACTGCCATTTCAGGAATAGAGTTGGCTTGAGAAAGTACAGAAATACCGCTTTGGGCGAGAATTCTGTTTTGGCTTGAAACAGCAACTTCCGCCGCGAAATCTACATCTTTAATTCGGCTGTTTGTAGCAGACTGGTTCTCTATAGAAATCGAAAGGTTGTTGATCGTGCTATTGAGGCGGCTTTGTTTTGCACCCATGGTGGCTCTTAGAGAAGATACTGTCGAAAGTGCGTTATCGATGGTCGCGAGTCTTTCTGCTGCGCCTTCTCGTGTTGTGATTTCATCTCCCTTACCTAATTCCAACTTAGAAGAACTTACCTCTAGATTTTTCACGTCGAGTAAAATGGTGTCGGAGTTTTCTACTGAACCGTTTCCTGATCCTACATGTATAGAGGCTGTTT
>CAXNGG010000188.1:0-3696 GCA_964201885.1 Oligoflexales bacterium | reverse complement strand
TGCAAGCAGCCTGCGATGCGAGCTCCTTTAAGTGGCTTTTTAGGGCCATACAGCTTACGAATTGACATAAGTCCTGGCATTTCATTTTCTGCAATTTCAATTTCTTTTCGTCCCCAGTCAATGGATTCCTTTGACATGGTCGCTACTTTGAAGTCGCTAAAAGAAAATTTAGCCGCTTTTTGAACTTTGGCACTTTTTAAATTGGTCTTCTTCATAGTCATGTAGAGCTCCAAGGACGTTGCAATTTTCGCACCCAGTGGTTCCAGGGCGTATAGACTATTGATGTTAGAACATCGGCTGGTATTTGGCAATTATTTGTTATGTCTTTTGGATATGCGTAAGCCTATCAGAATTTTAAATTCCAGCGTCTCCTGGGTTTAGCCATAGAGACAAAGGATTTTAGTGTTTCCTCCGTCAGAAGCCCTATTGGTTATGTCCCATGAGGTTTGAATACCAAAATGCAATTCTCGGTAACGATTAGCTGAGGGATTGAATGAATTTCAGGTAGCCCTTAAGGTTGATGCTCACGGTTCTTTGATTCGAGACGAGCGGTGCTTATAAAGTTGGCACTGACAGAAGGCACTGACAGAAGGCACTGACAGAAGGCACTGACAGATGGCGCGTATGTGGAGTTGTTGGGAGTTCGGGTTTAGTTTCATTGAAAGGTCTTAAAAATCAATGTACTCTCAACCCTCCCTTACTCTTTATGGAGCGTCCTGTGAGTGTCCAAAACGCAGATCTGATGGCAAAAATGGTTTCCCTTTGCAAAAGGCGGGGCTTTATCTTTCAAAGTAGTGAAATTTATGGCGGTTTAAAGTCATGCTATGATTACGGCCCTTTAGGCGTGGAGCTTAAGAGAAATATTGCGTCAGAGTGGTGGCGAAGTATGGTCTACGAGAGAGACAATATTGTGGGCATTGACGCCTCCATCATGATGCACCCTAATGTCTGGAGAGCTTCTGGCCACTTGGCCAATTTTTCAGACCCCCTTGTTGATTGTAAAAACTGCAAAGAAAGGTTCCGCGCTGATAAGGCGCCTAAGGCGGAGCCTGGGAGCCAAGTTTCCTTCATCGAAGGCGGCAAAAGAAACGGAAAGTCGCTAACTGGTGTGGTAGGCAAGTCAGGATATGTTTGTCCCCATTGTGGTAGCTCAGATCTTTCCGACGAAAGGCAGTTTAATGGGATGTTTCGCACTGGAATGGGTGCCGTAGAACCTCTAAAAGAGTTTGTCGAAGAAGTTTACGGGAAAGATCTCACAAAAGAAGAATTCACTGCGAAGTTAAATGAAAAAGTTGAGTCCAATGCGGTGTATTTAAGGCCCGAAACCGCTCAGGCTATGTTTGTACAGTTTCTGAACGTACAGCAGACCTCATCCATGAAGGTTCCGTTTGGTATCGCACAGCAAGGGAAGTCCTTTAGAAACGAAATTGTGGTTGAGCATTTCATTTTTAGAAGTCTCGAGTTTGAACAAATGGAAATGGAATTTTTTTGCGAGCCTGGAACTCAGCGCCAGTGGCTTAACTACTGGACTGACGAACGCATGAACTGGTGGAAAAAGTATTCCAATTCAGCGGATAAATTTCGACTCCGTCCCCACGAAGCCAATGAAATGGCTCATTATGCCGATGCCTGTTATGACGTAGAGTATGATTATCCTTGGGGCTGGGGTGAGCTTGAGGGCATTGCCAGTAGAACTGATTACGATTTAAAGAAGCATGCTGAGCATTCTGGGGTCAAATTGAGTTATTTTGACCAGCAGAAAAATGATCCAGAGACCGGCAAGCCTGGTTGGAGATACACTCCCTATGTTATTGAGCCTGCCGCTGGACTCACCCGAGCTGTACTTTGCTTTCTGCTGGATGCTTATTTTGAAGACGTAAGACAAGATAAAGATGGGCAAGATGTGATCCGTACTGTCTTAAAGTTACATCCTCGTTTGGCACCTTTTAAGGCAGCTGTGCTTCCCTTAGTCAAAAAAGACGGCCAACCGGAAAAAGGGCAGGAAATAGCAACCGCTTTTCGAAAAGCTGGGATTCATGTGAGCTATGATGATTCTCAATCCATCGGCAAGCGATATGCCCGTCATGACGAAATCGGAACCCCCTATTGCATAACGATAGATCCGCAAAGCCTAGTAGATGATACGGTAACTATTCGAGATAGGGATACCGCCGAGCAGACTCGAGTCCCTATAAAAGATGCAATTAAGTTGGTAGAGAATAGACTTTCCGAAGCCAAGTGAGGTTATTGATGAATAAACGCAGACATCGAAGAAAAAGCAATCAGTCATCTCCTCAAGCGCCTCGCCAGGGGAATGGGGCTGGCGGTAAACAGGTAGAGCAAAAACATGCCCAAATTGCGCCGGCTCCCTTGAAGCCGCTTTCTAAAATTAAGCTTTCAGGGCCCTGTGGAAGTGGGCTGAATCCACTTGCTCCGCCGAAACAAGAGAATTTTGCTCAGCATCGACGAAAAGAAAAAAGAAATTACGGAATTATATTTTTTGACTCTTTTTTGGATGCAAAAAAGCAAAGAGAAGCGATTCAAGCTGCCAGTGTTAAATGTGATCAGCTCAATGTGGTGATCAAGGCTGAAGGCGATATGGATGATCCCGATCTTCTTGGGATCAACCAAAAAGTAAAGGTCTTTGCGGGTGCCGCCTGGGCCTTGATTCATGAACGCCGCATGACTGATGGATGGTATACCCAAACCCAAGAGTAAATCTCAAGGATTAGTGGGTTTCGGGTTTAGTCGATAGAATTGGGAACTAAGTTGATTCCGCGAGATAAAATAAACTCATGTCCATCCAACCGGAAATTATTTCTGAAACCGATGACTGGATTGCGGTAACCAAGCCTTCAGGTTGGGTTACCCATAGGTCTCCGTGGGATAGGTCGTCCGAGCCTCTTCTTCAATGGGTCAGAGACTATAACGGAGGCAATCATGTCTATGCCATTCATCGCCTCGACCGAGCAACCTCTGGTGTCGTTTTATTTGCAAAGAATCCCAAATCTGCAGCAGATCTTATGGCTCAATTTGGCGAAAGAAATGTACAAAAAGTCTATTTCGCCCTCGTCCGCGGCTTTGTGAAAGGCCCTCTTCTTATTGAGAGTCCTCTTCGTGAGATCAGAAATGATGAGACAAAAGGTGATTATGAAGAGGCGACAACGCAGGTCGAGGTCATTGCAAACGGCATTTTGCCGATTCCCCTCGGCACCTATTCCGAACAGCGACTTAGTCTTTTAAAGCTTATGCCAAAGACTGGAAGAACCCATCAATTGCGGCGTCATTTGGTAAAAATCTCCCATCCCATCGTCGGAGACACAAAATATGGTGATAGCAAGGTTAATAAACTTTGGCGGACCCTAGGGCAGGATCGATTGGCCCTGCATGCTTATAGTTTAGATCTGGAACAAACGGGGAGGTTTGTTTGTCCGTTGCCATCAGATATTGTAGCCGCATGCCAAATCATTAACTGGTCCCCAGAAGACTATGAGCAAGTCAGGGAATGGCTAAAACTATAAGGGGCAGGCAGAGAGTAAGTCAGAAATTAAAACTTCAGCTCCTTGAGCTCTTTTCCTTAGAAAGCTTTTTTCAAAGAGTTTTTTCAAAGAGTTTTTTCAAAGAGTTTTTTCAAAGAGTTTTTTCAAAGAGTTTTTTCAAAGAGTTTTTTCAAAGAGTTTTTTAAAAGAGTTTTTT
>CAXNGG010000187.1:0-3719 GCA_964201885.1 Oligoflexales bacterium | reverse complement strand
CCACCCCTATTTCCGTATTTGAGACTTTGAGCCCCATTCAAGAGGACTTAGAACAGTTGCACGGCGTCCTTCCCACTCTCATTGAAGCGGAGACGGAAACGGGGCGAGAAATTTTAAATTACCTGTTTGCCCAGCCAGGAAAACGGATTCGGCCTGCACTTTTCTTGCTTACAGCAAAGCTAGTAGGGTATGACGGGCCCCATAAGCTCCACGTGGCCGCAATTTGTGAATACATACATACAGCCAGCCTTCTCCATGATGATGTGGTCGACAACAGTATGCTCAGGCGAGGGATTGCTACTGCAAACTCAAAATGGGGCAACCAGGCCGCTGTCCTGGTGGGAGATTTAGTTTACTCCACGGCCTGTGAGCTCATGGCTTTAACGGGCTCTAAGGACCTTATCAAAACTTTTGCTCATGCCATCTGCCGCATGAGTGATGGCGAATTGTTACAGCTGGAAAATATAGGCAATCCTCATATTAGCCGTGAGGTTTACTTTAAAGTTTTAGAGGGAAAAACAGGTGTGCTTTTGGGGGCCTCGGCCGCAGCAGCGGGCTACCTGAGTGGCACTAGCAAAGCGGTGACTGACGGTCTATTTGCCTTCGGAAATAATCTTGGAATGGCATTTCAGCTCATTGACGATATTTTAGATTATTCATCCTCTTCGCAAAAACTTGGAAAGCCGATATTGCAAGATATTCGGGAGGGTAAAGTTACCATCCCACTTCTTATAACCCGCGATCTAGCTACGTCTTCCGAGCAGGGAGAGTTGTGCCGCATCATTTCAAATCGCCGTCAAAGCGAAACTGAACTGGCCTACATATCCATGTTAATAGATAAGTATCATGCGCTCGCTCTTGCTTCAAAAATTGCAGATTCCTATACTGAAAAAAGTTTGGCAGGACTCAGGTCTGCATTTCCTAAGTCCAAAGAACGCGATGAACTTGAATTCCTGACGCTGGCGTTGCTGGCTAGAAAATACTAATACTTCCGTTGTTGTTTGAGAGATTAAGGATCTTTAGCGAAGGCTAAAGTGAAGATTTAAAGAGTTCCCACCTGACATGCCCAAGTTCCCTCCAGGTGGTGTCGGCCCTCAAAACCGCATATTGCCCAGGAGCAAAACTGAGCTCGGCTTGAACCAAATGACTCGCGAAAGTGGAAATGCCGGGATTATGACCCACGACTATGATCCCTTGTTGGGTGTCCTCGACGTGAATGGAAACGTCAAGCCAATCTTCCATGTCACCGCGATACAGATGGTTTTCTTTGTCGATTTCACCTTCACTTTCACTTTCAAAGAACCTTTGATTCTGAAACTCTTTTTGAATGTAACTGCATGTTTGAAACGTTCGAATAGCTGGGCTAGATATGATAAGCGGTGGCTTGAGTGTGTTAGACCTCCAAATCTCCACTAGGTCGCGAGCGGTATGCTTGGCTTCTAGGTGCCCAACATCTGTCAAGCATCTCTCAAAATCCAACTTTAAAAGATCGCTTTCTGCCGTGGCATGTCTCACTAAGACTAAATATTTCATAAATGACCTTTAATTTAAATTTAAATAGTGTGGGAGGCTTGAACCACGCCCACTAAAAATACCGCAAGCTCTGCCGCCGTGCCCAATGTACTTACCGTAGAGCATTTTCTTTTAAAAGTCTTGGAGTTTACTTCTTTGACGCTAGAAAAATCAATCTCAAGAGGTCGTTCAAATTCTTTTAATTTGTCTAAGATTTGGCACCTGCTTTGAAAACCAAGACTATAGACCGAAAGGGATGCGAAAATTAAAATAACGAGACAAAAATACAAATTGGACTCTGCTTTTAAGGAGTTCATGACCACAAAAACCACGAGTATATTGCATGATTTAGCCCCGTAACAGGACAGAATTTTTCGATTTTGGGAACGAATCTCCTCACCGAGTTCACTTAGACTTGCCAAAAAAGGCAGGTAACTAAAACCTGCTAATTCAAAATCTAGAATAAAGTCTTTAAGCCACACTGGCGACCCGTTAGAGCCTACAAGGGAGCGCGAAAGCGCTTTGGCTTCGCCGTGTATGACTTTAAGTTCCAAGTCTTGTTTTTTCCATTCTAGAAAAACAAGGGTTGAGATGCATAAAAAACAAAAATAGAACATCCATCCCCCTCAGCTGCTTGCCAAGGTGACCTAGATGTTCTCAAAATCCTAACGAACAAATAATTAATGGGTATTCATGCGGCTAGAAAGTTCTTGAAGCCTAATGATTTTGAGCAGGATTTGATCCGATCGCTCTACGGGCCTAAAATGTTTTGCCAGGTATAGAAAGGCGACGAGTCCCCTAATCTCTTCAAACCCCATTCGATAATCTATAAGTTTCCAATAGTCGGCCAAAGGGAGTTGCCGGCCGGCGGTGTCGAGAGGCATAATTTCTGGAAAATATACGGAAGGCTCGAGTTTCATGCGCATTTCAGCGAGTTCTGAAGCTTTGAGGATCTTTGATTTTAAAGCGGGTGAGGTAGGAGAGCGACTTTGCCAAACCGCAAAGACAAAGGGAAGCTTTGTGATGTCCCACCATGCTTGGCCTAAGTCTATCACAAATGAAAACTGCGAACGTCTCTCTAAGGCTTCATCGCCAATTAAGAGCTCAATGGGTTGGTCTGTACCAAATGGCTTGTCGCTGATTCTTCCGTGACCTTGCGCTTCCATATAGTTTTGATGGCCAAACCACATGATATAGAAAATTCTTGCTAAGACGGAACTAGAAGCAGAATGGCTAGAAAGTTTCATTTGGGGTGAAAGAAACATCGCAGGAGGCAAAGTGAGGACTTTGTTCCAAATTTGCTCCATGCTTTTTCGGATATCCTCTTCATGAAACGAAGACTGCCACAAAAGTCGCAACAACTGGGTTCGTTCTTGGATGAATTCATACAAGTATTGGTGCTCATGTTTCAAACCCAAATAAACGCTCATGACCTTGCCGCGGGAGACCATACCGCAAGGGACGGCCATCTCGTGTTCGGGAATAAAGGCCATGCAAACGCTGGAGCAAGGAGCTATGTCAATTTGGCTTTCGGCTAGAAGTCTGTTTATCCCAGAAGGATGACCGCTTTTTATATCAAGCGAGGAATCGCTAGCGAGCCTAAGTTCATGGCCTAGGGGACGAAAATTTAAATAAGGTATCCAACCTACTTTTAAGGGGCGCTCAATGCTCATTTAAGTGTTTCCAAAATACGATCAAAACCAGCGAGCGCATTCTTAATGTCTTCAGGCTTGTGAGCAAGGCTCACAAATCCAGCTTCAAAAGCTGAAGGCGCAAAGTAGTTGCCTTCCTCTAAAAGAGCATGGAAGACCTTCTTAAACAAGTCTACATCGCATTTTTTAGCATCTGTAAAATTGAATACTGGGGCTTTTGTAAAAAAGAAACCAAACATTCCCCCTTCGTGATCTGCTTGCAAAGCCACTTGATGTTTGGCAGCAATATCTTTCATGCCCGTTACAAGTTCCTGGGTCCGCATTGAAATTTGGGCAAAGTTTCCGGGTCGGCCTAAAACTTCCAGGGTTTTAAGACCGCAAGCTACGGCTACTGGATTCCCGGAAAGGGTTCCAGCCTGGTATACGGAGCCCAGAGGGGCTACCATCTTCATAATATCACTGCGTCCGCCATAAACGGCGAGGGGCATCCCTCCGCCGACAACTTTTCCAAGTGTCACGAGGTCTGGTTTGATGCCATAGAGGGCTTGAACCCCG
>CAXNGG010000186.1:0-3739 GCA_964201885.1 Oligoflexales bacterium | reverse complement strand
AAACTATATCTACAATTGACTGCTGCTCTGAAGCACTCACCTGTTGATGCATAATATCTTGATAACATTTTTTTAAAATCGGAACGGCGGCAATAATGGTTAATGCTCCCGCAACTGAGCCGAGAAGTTGATCAATCCAATGCAGTCCTGTATAGGACATGACCATCAGGCCTACTGCTGAAAGGAAATTTGTGAAAAAATCCGTCGCATAGTGGGCTCGATCGGAGTTAAGGGCCAAAGAGCGGGTATTGTCTTTAGCGTTTTGCGTTTCAGCTCTCCCTAAAACTCCAGAAATCAAAGCGCCGGCAATGGCGCTGAAAAATAAAATCCCGGCAGCAATCTTAAACTCTGTGGGATGAAGAAGACTTCCTTCCCCACTTCGACGACGAATCGCTTCAATAATTAAATTTATGCCAAGAGTCGCAAGCAAAACACCTTGAATCAAAGCGCCTATGACTTCAAATCCGCCGTGCCCAAAGGGATGCTGGCTATCAGGCTCCTCTTGGGACAATGAATTCACTTTTCGATTGATGAGAGACACTGCCGTGTCGCCCAAAGAGTCAAATGCACTTCCAAGGGCCACTAAGGAACCTGATATCCAAAAAGCGATAAACTTAATGAGAAATAGCCCTGAAGAACTCACCGCAGCCCATAACAACGCTTTTTGAGAATGATGATTTTGAGGTGTCGACATTAAACCATCCTCGCGTTCCAGCGCTTGTAAAGCTCGTGGTCGACACCGACCAGCTCAAGCAACCTTCCAACCATAAAATCAGCAAGCTCGTCAATAGACTCTGGCTTGTGATAAAATCCTGGCATTAAAGGGGCAACTATAGCGCCCGCTTCAGAAAGTTTGAGCAAATTTTGCAAATGGATTGTGTGAAGGGGAGTTTCGCGCACACCGATTATGAGAGGTCTACGTTGCTTGAGGCAAACATCGGCAGCGCGCTCCAATAGATTTGACGAAATACTATTGGCAATCCTAGACATCGAGCCCACCGAACAGGGGACGATAATCATGGCATCTGGTACGGAAGAACCACTGGCAATGGGTGCAAAATAGTCACTATTTTTAAAAAGCCGTAAAACCCCTTTTTCCGCGGAATTTAACTGTCCGTTCAAACTTCGCAGTAAGATGCTTTCTTGATCTGAAATTTCATGGGCTAGAACTTTTTCAGCTGTCGGGGTTAGTGTCAGATAAACGCGATCGACATTTTTAACTAAAAAAGAGACAAGCCTATCTGCATAAATAGAACCAGAAGCTCCTGTAATTCCAACCGAAATGCGCACCTTAGACTCCGTACTTCCATAGATCCAAAATTACAGACACAATAAACACGACACTTACCGCTGCATTGGCATTAAAAAAAGCTTTACCCATACCTGGAGATCTTCCTAGATCGTCCAAATCCCTTATAAGCCAATGCTCATAGACCAATATAGCAGCCATAAGAGCCACGCCCAACCTAAAGATGACGGAAAGACCCAACAGCGTCCCAGAATACAAAAAGATGATCAGGGCAGCAAGAAAACAGACACGACTGGTCCAAACCGTTGGATTCACACCAAATCGTACTGGGAAGCTATAAAGCCCCTCCTCTCGATCAAAACTTAGATCTTGCAAGGAATAGAGTAGGTCAAAGCCCGCAACCCAAAATAGGATACCCAGCCCAAGCAAAATAATACCCAAAGACGGCACCACCCCTAAGGCCACATTGACGGCGATGGGACTTAACCCCAAACAAAATCCTAGATAGAAATGTGACGCCCAGGTAAATCTTTTAAAGGAACTATAGGAGTAAAGAACCAGAAGCAGAAGGGGCGATAGGAAGCCTGTTTGACTGCTGAGTAGAAACGACACACAGACAAAAATAGCACCAAACCCTAATGTGATTTTAAGAGCATCCTTAGATTTTAGACGTCCTGAAGGAATCGCCCTGTTGGCAGTTCTTTTATTTTTACTGTCGTAAACCGCATCGAGATACCGATTCGCTCCCATGGCAGAACTTCGCCCGGCAACCATCGCTAAAAGAATATAGAGACACTGCATCAAACTTGGGACTTTAAGGGGGGAGAGCAAAAGACCTGTAGCTGCAAATGGCAACGCAAAAACCGAATGAGAAATTTTAATGTCTGCAAGAAAATATTTTAATCTGGTCTTCACTTAAGTCCCTTCTGACATAGATACCAAGTCTTATCAGCTTCCACGACAAATCGAAAGCCCCCTTGAGGATCCTTCAAGATAGATTTAATCCACCACTTGGCCGGTAAAATCCCCATGTCCTCTAAAAGAAAACCAGTGTCCCCAACTCTTTGGACGCGACTTTCACCATCCACCCAGCGCTGGATAAAGAAATCAGACCCTGCCGGAATCTCACGCAAATAGCCAATATCCCAGGTTTTTTTAGCTCCCCTTCGCCTTATGCTGGGCTTTTCTTGAAGTTCTCCCGAAGTCACTTCATAAACTAAAACCTGCCCCATGGACCTCACAAGATATGTCTCGCGGCTTACCGCCGGCCTAGATTCGATCCCCAAAGGATCGACCATAAACGCCTTAAAGCTGCTGCCCTCCCTCGCCACAAAATGGATCGCCTGACCGAAAGACTGCCAAGAGATCACGCCCAGCACCTTCTTTTCAAGTTCAAAGGAACCTTTGGTACTTCTTAACCAAACAGAAACTTCTCTTCCATCGACGACTACAAATCGATTCTTCGAAATAGAGACGATTTCAGGCAAAATCTCAAAAGGATTGCTAACGATCGAGAATTTCTGAAAACCTCTAACTTCAAAGATGCCTGTAAGATTAGCCTCTACAAATTCATTTTTGGCTAGAAATCCTACTGAACTTTTTTGAGTGGAGTAGATCCATTCCGACTCTTTTTCTAAACCATAGTAGCGACCGATTTTTGATTCTAAAACTCCTGTTCTTGTGAGATGTGTTGTCAGCAAAAGCTCCTCATTCCCATCTCGCACAAAGTGCAAATTCTTTAAATAGAGACTTTGTTGATCCGTAAAAGGCTCTATTTTTGTACAAAGCATGCTCGGCTGTCCATCAAGTTCTGACCAATTAGAGTCCATGGTCGTCTCATGGGCACACGAGGCAACTGCGAAAATGATTAAGAAAATCTTCGATAATTGAAAAAACATAAATTTGAAGTCCTCAAGGGCCCCTCCTCAGAGTCGATAACTTTTAGGAAGGGGACATTATGAAAACTATAACTATTGCATTATTTGTTCTATTTAGCCAAGTTGCATGTCAAACCTTTTCGGGCAGTAACATGGCAGGTGGCAGTGCCACCAATGTGATGTTGCCCTTTATCAAAAACTCACCGAATGAATGTTATTTTCTCGATGAATTTATGCCAACTCCCGACAACCTGGTCACCGGAAGATCTGGGCACCTCAATTTAAGATACTATACGTTTCACAATGCGAGCTTTAAGGATTGGAGTAAGCGTCAGATAACATTATCTTTTTATTCGGTAGATGAAAAGTGTTGGTCCCTTTTTGAAGAGTACTATACGGGCGATTTGCGCTAAATATGTTATAATCAGCACAAACCTTTAAAAAGGATGTGCTTATGCGCAGCATTATATATTTTGTGATGTTTCTATCAGCGGCATGCACCACTGTTCAAAAAGCAAATCCTTCATTTAAACTGGGCAATGAATATGCTCGCGATGGTCTCTATCGTGAAGCTTTAAGTTCCTACCGAACGGCCCAGAAACAGGAACCAGAT
>CAXNGG010000185.1:0-3764 GCA_964201885.1 Oligoflexales bacterium | reverse complement strand
GTCATCGGTCTCCATAAGGCTTGCTGTCTTAGATGTTAGTAAGCCCATAGACTGATGGAGGGCATCCGCGTACCTTGAGCTCCAAATGGCAAGTTCCTTGCTAGTTTTACCTGCCCAACTGTTAAAGCCGCCTATGACGATAAACATGACAAGCGAAACTACGAGAAGGCATTCCCGTCCCATCATCAATTCAACTCCTGATAGTATGTATCTAATAGCTTGCTATAGTTTAACTCAGGAATAAATAAAAAAGTGTGATTTTGGATACATATGTCAAAAATATCTAGGAAATTTGCTCTACGAGCTCCACAAGGAGCCCCCCCGTAGACTTGGGGTGAACAAATGCAATGCGAGTCCGATGGGCTCCCGCGCGAGGCACTTCATCGATCAATTGCACGCCCTGGGACTTCAAATAGGCTAAACACGTTTCTAAATGGGATACCGTTAGAGCAATATGATGGATACCTGAACCTTTTTGATCCAAAAACTTCGCGATGGGAGAATCGCCTGAGGTTGGCACGAGGATTTCCAGTCGAGGCAGGTCGCCTCTTATCTGCCTAGCCGAACCCAACATGAGGGTCTCGGTTTTTTGTTCGACAACGGTTTCCCTTCCTTCAAAAGGAAGATTCAACAAAACCTCAAAAAACGCTTTTGCTTTCTCGGGGTCTTTGGGGGCTAGTCCAATATGATTAATGCCTAGGATCGAAAAGCCGTTCATATATGCCTCAAAAGAGTTCGCTAGGAAGTCTCGATTTCTTAAATTGGATTTTCTAGAGTCTCAATATATTTAGAGTCTCACCGAAGGATCAACTAACATCCTGAGGCAAGACATCCAAAAGTATCTGCATTGGCAGGAACTAGAAACCTAGAGCTTAATTCCTGCATTCACAAGAATAGGCTTTAACTCTGCTTTTTGTTCCGTCGACAAAAAATCACTATAGAAGATCTCTTTCAAAGAATTCTTTGCATTTTCTGTAATGTTTATAAACTCCGCTTGATCCAACTTTAAAAACTTACGTTTGAGGCGATCAAAGACTTCGGTTCGATCTATGTCAGCGCCCGTGGACCACTTTCCTTTAACCAAAGCATTGGTCGCTAAAGCGACAATTCGCGAAAATCTCGCGCCTTCGGTTCCTGATTTACGGCTCTTAGATTCCGTGGTTTTAGATTTCAATTTAGAAAGCAAATCTTCATAGGTGAACGCAAATTTAGATTCTGTTTCCTTTAATCCTAAAGGCGTTACTTGGACTGCAGTCCATACTATGTTTAAAGTATCGCCGGGACGAAGCTCAACCGTGGCCATAACGACTTCCTTTCTTGAGAGGGAATATATTAATGATTTCTTTACAATTAATAATATATTCTTAAAAGCACCACTTTTTATTTAACTGATCACCCATGATCTTGCAATACAAAACATTCATTATTTAAAAATAATAGAATCTACCGCCTCGCCCCTCTAGCCAAGCCCCCCTAAGCCTCCGCAAATAATGGCACTTTTGCATACGGTCCATTTTTGGCACAGGAGGCGGGCTTTTTATGCTCTTTTTATGCGCGTTATGGACGAAAAATATTTCTTTACGTGCACTTAAAGGACATCCAGAGGGCGTCGGCTGGATGCTTAGCGGGCTCTTCAGCCCCAAAGAGCGCCGGCTGCTGTAAAGCCAAGAGGTGGCGCTCTGCGGATGGTAGACGCACGGTGCGTTTGCATTCCTAAAGCCAAATCGAACGAAATCTGCATCCCAAAGATCTCCCTTCATGGCCTGAAGCAAGACGATTCGGACCACCATCCTATTGCACACGGACCTTTGATGACGCTGTCTTATTGAGGCCAAAGGCAAACTGCAAACATTTCAAAGAGCAGCCGGTGGCATCCTTGTTTTGCGGTTTAAGATAAATTGCCTGAATAAAGTGCATTTATTAAGGTTTGCTTAGGAGTTGCTTCCCTTGGAAAATGGGGTAGTATACCTCACACATGGCCCCATACTAACTGCCGAAGGCAGAAATAGGCTTTATTTCAATTAAGGAGATCATCTTTGTTAGAACGCACACTTTCCATTATCAAACCAGACGGTGTTAAAAGAAATCTAATCGGTAAAATCGTAAGCCAATTTGAAACCGCAGGACTTAAAATTGCCGGAATGGAACTAAGACAATTGTCACGCAAAGAAGCGGAAGGTTTCTACTGGGAACATCGCGAACGCGGTTTTTTCGGTGAACTTGTAGATTTTATGACTTCTGGACCAGTTGTTTTGATGACTCTTGAAGGCGAAAACGCTATCCTAAGAAACCGTGAAATTATGGGTGCCACTAATCCTGCGCAAGCTGCAGAAGGAACCATTCGTAAGCTTTACTCCCTTAGCATCGGTGAAAACACCGTTCACGGGTCTGACTCGGCAGCAGCTTCAGCGCGAGAAATTGCTTATTTTTTCCCATCTAGCAGAATCTATTAATAATTTATCCCATGGGTTCATTTGTATGAATGAACTCATTTTTTAGGATGTCTATCAAGGATTTATCAATGATTGAACTATCAAAAAAGATTTCTGAAGAACTGAAACTGTCCTATGTGCACGTTGCTGGTGCGATTCGCCTCATGTTTCAAGAGGAATGCACCATTCCCTTCGTAGCTCGCTATCGAAAAGAAGTGACTGGCTCGATGGATGAGGTCAATTTAAGAACGATCCGCGATAGATACTCCTACCTTACCGAACTGGAACAGACCCGCTCCAAGTATATTCATACTGTAGAAGAATACTGCAAACAGAAGCCTGAGCTTCTCTCTAAATTTCCTGGCTTGAAGGCGCAGTTTCTAGCAGCTGAAACTAAGCAGCAGCTTGAAGACCTTTACTTGCCTTACAAGCCTAAACGTCGCACCCGAGCACAAATAGCTCGAGAAAAGGGTCTAGAAGGACTCCTTGACCGTGTATTGGCTGAGCGCGCTACCTTAACCAACTTATCCGACGTGGCTCAAGAGTTTGTCACTCCGGCTGGAAAAGAAGTGGATAAGGCTCTCCTTGTTGCCTCCACATCTGAGGCCTTAGCGGGAGCTGCCGATATATTAGCGGAACGCATTAGTGAAACCGCTGACTTTAGATCTAAAGTTAGAGATTTAAGTTTTCAAACAGGCTTTCTTGTTTCTAAGAAAATGGAACAGCTAAAGGGTGAAGAAATTCCTAAAACCCTAAGCAAATACGAGACCTATTTTGACTACCGCGAATCTATTAATACCGCTCCCTCCCACAGAATCATGGCTGTGAGGCGAGGTGAAGCAGAGAAGTGCTTGCGAGTGACCATTGAAATTGACGAGCCTAGAATTAAGACGACTTTGCTCTCCTTAGTATTAGGCACTGAGCGGACCACTCCAGAAGTCAAACAGTGGTTGGAAGCTATTTCTAGCGATAGCTACACGCGACTTCTTTCTACTTCGATAGAAACAGAGATTCGTATGCACCTCAAGACCACTGCTGAAACTGAGGCCATTAACGTCTTTGCCAAAAATTTAGAAAATCTATTATTACTACCTCCTATTCCGGGAAAAATTGTCTTGGGAGTTGACCCTGGAATTAGAACGGGTTCTAAGCTTGCTGCCATAGATCAAACTGGCAAACTTCTTGCCTATGAAACCGTATACCCAATACCTGGAAAAGAAGATCATCCCAAATCGATGGAAGCCAAAGCTACCATTGCCGCTATGATCAAGAAGCACAGCGTAGAATGTATCGCTATCGGCAATGGAACGGGATCAAGAGAAATTGATCAGC
>CAXNGG010000184.1:0-3774 GCA_964201885.1 Oligoflexales bacterium | reverse complement strand
ACGACTCCGTTTGACTTTTTCCAATACTGGCGCAACATCGAAGACGATATGGTGATCAAGTGTTTAAATTATTTGACTGAAGTCGAAGGCAGTGAGGTCGAAACGCTGGCCAAGCTTGAAGGATCCGAGATCAATAACGCTAAAATTCGGCTAGCCTTTGAGGTGACCAAGCTGGTTCATGGAGAGGATGAAGCTCAAAAAGCCAAAGATACTGCTGCCAGCCTTTTTGCTGGAGGCGGCGCCCCTCTGGATATTCCTCAGCTTTTTATCAGTCGAGGAGACTTTAAGGAGGGGATGGATGTGGGGAGTTTTCTAGTGTTGGCTGGCATTGCGCCCTCTAAAAAAGAGGTCATGCGTCTCATAGAGCAGGGAGGATTGCACTTTGATGACAAAAAGGTGGATACTATAAAGGATACAGTTGGACTTAAGGCTGTAGAAGCCGGGCTACTGATAAGAAGAGGCAAAAAGCACTATTATCGCGTGCTTTTTACGGATGAGTCAACCTTTGGGGCTATCTGACGATAGAGCCTCCTACACGACTACCACCAAGGGAGGGGGTACCATGAAATCATTAGTGTTTTTGGTCTTTTTGATATCGAATCGGATATTTGCCGGTGAATTAGAAGCTAAAAAAGACGGTGTTGAAGTTTACTCGGATAGTCAAAAGACTTCTGTCATTGGAACGCTTAAAAAAGGTGAGAAGGTTCCTTCCACGGAACGTAAGGGCATGTATTGGGCAGTAAGCCTCAATGGAAAGGTCGGATTTGTTTCGGTGATGGCGGTACAGAACTCGTCTGCTTCTGCTGGGTCTTCGACAGTTACCAATGCCATCAAAAATGCGGTCAAGCAGGGAAGAGAATCAGAAGATGCTGGCAATAATCGCGCGCGGTCAACGGTGATGGGGGTCAGGGGGCTTGATGATACCTCAGACTCGGCCTTTGCTGGCAACGTGAAACCTAACTTGCGCATGGTCTACACCATGGAAGATACGGTCGTGTCGTCAGTAGATCTAAAATCTCTGGAAGCAGATGTTCTTAAAGAAGTCGAAACTCTTTCGAATAAGAAATAGGCATCTGAAGTTTCTTAAGGTCTATAGTCGGATCTTCCTCCACCTGAAACGCATGAGATGGGCGGCATCGATCAGCAGCCGCTGCTTCCAGCCAAATTACATCTCCTGAATGTGCCCCCATCTGCGGGAGTCTTTTTGCGCCAAATAAAGTTGCTGAAGATCTTTAGTTCGGAAGGGAATTTCGACCTAGCCGAGGCGAAACCGAAAAGGGAAGTGAAACCGAAAAGGGAAGTGAAACCATAGAGAGCAAACTATCTGTACTCTCAAAACTCTGTCTATTCAAGTATACGGTTGCTGGCCAAGCGCTAACAGTCCTTCCTAAACCAGATGTCCGCCAAACTAAAATTCTAGGAGCCTTAAAAAGAGACTTAGCCGCCACATGAAACTTACGCAAGCTTGCCTCTGCACAAGTTTCATGTAGCGGCTTTCACATCTTTAAAGCAAGTAAGGTATATTTTGGAAGTTCTCAGGGACAGGAAAAAAGTGCTTCAAATGATGTTTTGTCTCAGGCGTCCCCACTTCTGGGTCCATTTTTGGGTCATGGGCCATGGGATGTGTTTTTTTAGAATTTGATGTAAGATTAAAGGAGGTCTTCTAAAAATCGGGGTCAGTTATGGTAAACGCTGCAAGGCACCTCAGTATTGCTTTTTTTTCGCTAATGATGGCTATCGTAGCACTCGTCTTGCATTCTGGATGTACTGGTTCCAAAAACCTAGCCAATGGCTCTAAGCTGTTGTCCGAAGGCGAGCAAAAAAAAATCGACGACTATAGGGCTGAAGTGGAAGTCGGTAGAAATATGGCCGGTCGTATGTTGGCTTTCTATGGCACCCTAGATAATCCGGCCATCATCAATTATGTAAATCGGGTCGGAAGTTTTGTGGGCACATATTCCGACTATCCGGACCGACGTTACATGATCCATGTTTTAAATACCGATCAAGTCAATGCTTTTGCCTGTCCAGGCGGGTATATATTGATCACGATGGGGATTCTTAAAAACGTAAAAAACGAAGCCGAGCTGGCTGCGATTCTTGGTCATGAGGTGGCTCATGTAGGGCGGCAGCACATGTTTAACTTTTTGAAATCCATGAACAAGAAAGAAATGGAAGATCGTGTGAAGAAGTTGGATGAGAAGTCGCGGGTTGAATTCCCTGAGTCGGTTTTAGTGCGCAAACGTCCAGACTCTGCCGAATCGGAAACGGGTGCCCTTGTGGCTCGGTATTTGGCGGGTAGCTCAGGAGCTGGACTCTCCATCATCCAAACCGCATCAGCGGGTATGAGTGTTATTTTAGAGACAGGACTTGATAAGGCTCTCGAGTATGAAGCCGATAAAGAAGGAGTCAAATATGCGATTCGTGCGGGTTATGCTCCTTATGCACTTCCTGCTTTTTTAAAGCGACTTGGCGAGAGAAAGAAAGCTTTAAACATGGCGGTTTTAGAGAAGACACACCCCTCGGCTGAAGACCGTATCAAGTCGATGACAGGTGTCTTAACCGAACTAGATGCCAAAAGTATTGTCGGGGCGTTTGGGACTGAGCGATTTGTTAAAGTGAGAAATTTGCTCCAAGAAGATTCAAAAAAAACGGTTACAGTTCAGTGAAAGGAACCTTTAATCATGCGTAAGTTGCCCTTGTTTGTCGCACTCATTGCCTATTCCGAAGTGATGTATGCCGATCAGTTCCATTATCAAAATATAATTATTGGGGATAGGGCTCTGGGAATGGGTGGCGCCTATTCGGCTGTAGCAGACGACTCATCGGGAGTCTATTATAATCCCGCTGGCCTAGGTTTTGCTCTTTCCAACGATGTTTCTGGATCGGCAAACGCATTCTATGCAAAAAAAGTAACCTATAAAAATATACTTCCAGGTCTTAGCTACCAAGAGAATTCCAACGGCTCTGTACCTTCTTTTTTCGGTGGTCTTCAAAAGCTCGATAAAATCGCAAAGGGTCTAGTCTTTGCTTTTGGTGTCTATTCGACGGATTCGGACCTGGTGGATCAAGACGATAAGATTGCTGATGCGAGTAAAGGCCTTCGCTTTCATAGAACGGCGCAAGTTCGAGGCGGTGATTTTAATATAGCTGGAGGACTTGGCTATAGATTATCTAACTCTGTGTCGGTTGGCCTTTCCCTAACCTACGGTACCTTTAATAGTTTGACTCAAGATTACCAATTTAGCGGCCAATTGACCTCAACTGTGACCAAAGATTCTGCGGATTCTGCCTGTAAAAAAGTTCTTACCCAATCCCAAGTCGCTACTCCCACAATTGCCAGTATGAAGTGCTATCAAGTTTTGACTCAAAACGTCAGAACTTCTTTAGAGGGTAAGGCCATACGACCAAGCTTAGGTGTACAAGTTGCTTTACTTTCTAAATTGTCAGTCGGTCTGTCCTTATCTGCTAACAAGTGGATTACCCAGGGTCTTGAGCAAAATACGGATTCAAGGAAAGATACTACAGCTGCACTCATTGATGGCGTTCAAGATCCTAATAATTCAGTTCCTAGTGATGTGGTGTCGGAAGTTAAAAATGGATCGACCACAAGTTCAACGTATCCTGTAAATATTACTTCGAAAGTGGATCGCAGTGAGGCAGAAAAACCCTTTGGGAAGGCTATGCAATATTCAGGTCGAGCGGGCGTGGCTTATTTTGCATCTCCTCGTCTCTTGATTACAGCTGATACCATCTATTATGGATCGGTGAACG